>JANPNS010000089.1:0-4034 GCA_031427575.1 Gallionellaceae bacterium | reverse complement strand
CAGCGGGGGGGGGAGGGGGGATTTTTCCGTGGGCGGCGGGGCAAAGTGCAATACAACATCCGCCAGCCCAACCACGCGGCGCAAACTCTTGGCATCATCCAGATCACCCAGTAGCGGAGTGATGCCGAGCGCGCGCAACTCATCAAAGCGAGCAACATGACGAGCCAAGCCAAATAGGCGGCATCGCCCATCATTGCCTTTGTGCACCAAACGCGCAACGCGCATGGCAATGTCGCCGCAGCCCACAATCAGAATTCGTTCCATGATGTGATTATGCGTTAAAATCGATACCTTCGCGCATGCAGCTGACTTTTCATGACATTCAACGTCACCATTAAACCAAGTAATCACAGTTTCCAGATGGAAGCTGACGAAACCATTATCGAAGCGGGTCTGAAACATGGCTTTACATTGCCTTACAGTTGTCGTGATGGGGTGTGCGGCACATGCAAGGGACGGTTGCTGCAAGGCACAGTGAGCTACGGCAAGTATCAGAAAGATACGTTAACCGAAGCAGAAAAGGCGGCTGGCATGGCCTTGTTTTGCCAAGCCCAGCCCAAATCCGATCTGATCATCGAATGCCGCGAAGTGAATGCAGCCAATGATATTCCGGTAAGAACCCTACCCTGCCGCGTCCACAAGCTGGAAAAACGCGCACAGGATGTGATGGTGATTTACCTCAAGCTGCCCACCAGCGAGCGCTTGCAATTTCTCGCCGGGCAATACATCGACATCCTGACTAAAGACGGCGTGGCGCGCAGTTTTTCACTGGCTAATGCGCCGCATGATGATGAATTTTTGCAATTGCATGTGCGCAATATTCTGGGCGGCGCGTTCACCCAGTATATATTTACGCAACTGAAAGAGCGCGACATCCTGCGCTTCAAGGGACCGCTGGGCACTTTTTTCCTGCGCGAGGATAACAATAAGCCCGTTGTGTTCGTGGCCAGCGGCACCGGCTTCGCACCGATCAAGTCCATCATTGATCACGCGTTGCATATCGGCCTGAAACGCCCTATGCATTTCTACTGGGGAGGGCGCAAATTAGCTGACCTCTATATGCTCGATGAGGCCAGGGAGTGGGAATCGCACGGTATCCGCTTCACCCCGGTTTTGTCGGAAGCACTGCCGGCCGATAACTGGCAGGGTAGAACGGGCTTCGTGCACCAGGCCGTGCTGGATGACTACAGCGACTTGTCTGCTTACCAAGCCTATACTTGCGGAGCACCGGTGGTGGTGGAAGTGGCGCATCGCGATTTCACTACACTGCGTGGCTTGCCCAACGATGATTTTTTCTCGGACGCGTTTACCTTTGCCCCCAAAATTTAGTCTAAAATTCTGTCTGTGGCCCACCTCATTTTATCTCTATATGAGAGTATGCTCCAGTTACCAAGCCGCTAATGAAAGAAGGGCACCTCTAAAAATTCAAAATCCTAAGCGAGACAAGGCGCGAAAGAAAGTCCGCGCAACCCATCTATTTTGATATGTAAGCGTTAAAATTTATTGAGCAACGCAGTATCGCGACGGAGTTTGGATTTTTAGAGGTGCCCAGAATAACGACGACAAGTACGCATCACAATGTTTCAACCTGGCCAGGTTGGCGAAGTTTTAAGTCATCCTGCCGACAACTCCTATACGATAGCGATCACAGGAGGTTTAATGCGACGGAAAAAAAAGAACTGGCCGAGCAGCGCCAGGGCAAGAGTACCCGTGCCGGGTAGCCGGAGCCGTCTGGACGACGAGCTTAATCTGGCGGCTGGCATCCGCTATCGGCTGGGAGAGATGCTACTTCAGACAGGGCGCATTACGCATGACAAACTGGACGCCGCGATTGCGGAACAACGTAACAATGGCGAGAAAATCGGTCGCATCCTGTTAAGGCTGGGGCTTGATCTCGGTGAGCTGGATGTGGCGCTGGAATTTCAGCAACGTCAGGCAGCCACGGAACCTGCTTTCGGGCTGCTGCGGTTCGGTGAACTGATGGTCGCCACCGGTTTGATCACACGCGAGCAGATGGCAGCCAGCCTGGCGCGGCAGAAGCTGACCGGGAAAAAACTCGGCGAGGACCTGGTCGCTGCAGGTCTGGTTCGTCCGCACCAGATTGCCCACACACTGCAGTTTCAGCAGAAGCTGGTGTCGGCAGCGCTGGCTACCGCGCTTACCCTGGGTTCACTGTCGGCGCCGTCGGACGCTAAGGCCGGCAGTTCCAGCATCAGCGCACCGATAGAGGCTACCAAGGTTGCCAAGCAGGCCAGCCTGAAGGTGCTGGAGCATCCGGCTGGACTGACCATCACGGCGGAAGACATTAGCCGTGGTTACGTGGAAGTTCCGACCACATTAAAAGCAGAGATCAAGTACAGAAGCCTGGGCGGCTATATGCTGGTGTTTGAAAATCATGGCGACTTCGTACACCAGACTCTCGTAAGCGGACTGGGCGATGAAACGCGGCTTGACAGCAAGGGCGGGGTGGTCACGCAGCTATCCGCTGCGCCCCATATCAGAGAAACCACGGTGGCCATGGGATTCCGTTTTATGCTGGCGGACCACGCTCGGCCCGGCACCTATGATTGGCCGATGCAAATGTCGGTTCTACCTTTGTAACAGGTTTAGTTGCCAGGTGCCTGACGATTTTTGCGCATAAAAACAATTTCATTATTTTGCGAGACGGTGGTGATGACGTTGGTAGCCGACAGTTCAATAAGCTGACCGCTGGCGTTATATACAAACCTGACCTCACCGCCGCCAACAAACCGCACATAATGTGATATTGAGCCAACGATGTTATTAATGTTGTGGGACTCAACATCGGCCAGGTTGTATATTCCGACGGCCTTGATTTGCTTTAGATGGATGCTTGCGCTTCCCTTTTCGTCAATTTCAATGACCTCACCGGCAGTTGTGGAAACCGTCACCATGCCTTGTGCGTTGCGTTTGATCGATGCAGCGCGCTTGTCGAATTCCATAATCGTTCCCTCCCAAGAAAGCATGGCGGGCATCGTAAACTTAACCTAAAATCAAGGCAATTAAATTTGTCTATCCTCGGGCGCTGCACGCGCCAGCCTATGTCTAATGCCGATTTCATTACCCGCTCCCGCGCCGCTGTGTGGCATCCTTGCACGCAGATGAAGCGGAACGAAACTTTGCCACTGGTGCCGATTGAGCGCGGGCAGGGGGTGTGGCTGTATGATTTCGACGGCAATCGTTATCTGGATGCGGTGAGTTCGTGGTGGGTGAATTTGTTCGGGCACTGCAATCCACGCATCAACACTGCCATCACCGACCAGCTAAGCAAGCTGGAGCACGTCATGCTGGCAGGCTTTAGCCATGAGCCGGTGGTGCAGCTTTCAGAACGTCTGGCACAACTGGCCCCGGCGGGATTGGGCCATTGCTTCTATGCCTCGGACGGTGCCTCAGCCACTGAAATCGCGCTCAAAATGAGTGCGCATTATTGGCGCAACAGCGGCAAGCCGGGCAAGCATAATTTTATTAGCCTGAAAAATGGCTATCACGGTGAGACCTTGGGCGCGCTTTCCGTGACGGATGTGGCATTGTTTAAAGATGCCTATGGTGCATTGCTGAAACAGAATGCCACGGTGCCGAGCCCGGATAGCCGCAATGCAGAAGCAGGGGAAAGCGCCCAGGATTATGCCGTGCGCTGCGCCGAGGCACTGGAGCAACATTTGCAACAGCATCACGACAGCATCGCGGCATTTATTGTGGAACCGCTGGTACAAGGCGCTGCGGGCATGGCCATGTATCATCCGATTTATTTGGCGCGCGCACGCAAATTGTGCGATCAATATCAGGTGCATCTGATAGCCGATGAAATTGCGGTGGGCATGGGGCGAACGGGGACGATGTTTGCCTGTGAGCAAGCGCATATCACACCGGATTTTTTGTGTTTGTCCAAAGGCCTCACCGGCGGCTATCTGCCGCTATCGGTGGTAATGACGACCGATGAAATTTATCAGGCGTTTTATGCCGATGAGGTGACGCGCGGCTTTTTGCATTCACATTCCTATAGCGGCAATCCG
>JANPNS010000088.1:0-3363 GCA_031427575.1 Gallionellaceae bacterium | reverse complement strand
GGCACCTCTAAAAATCCAAACTCCGTCGCGATACTGCGTTGCTCACAAAAAATTACTCCTGACATATCATACATATGCGGCGTCGCAATTTTTTGCTCGCGCCTTGTCTCGCTTAGGATTTTGAATTTTTAGAGGCGCCCTGTATTTGTTAGCGGGTTTGTGCCAGTCTCGGTTTTGAAAGCGCCGGGTTTTGTGCGAAATAGCGTTTGATGCCGCCGAGAATGGCGCGCGCCATTTTTTCTTGATACTCCCCATCGTTCAGGCGCCTCTCTTCTGTTGGATTGCTGATGAAAGCAGTTTCAATCAGCACCGAGGGGATGTCGGGTGCTTTCAGCACTGCAAAACCGGCTTGTTCAACCTTGCCACCATGCAAGGTGTTGATACTGCCCAGCTCGCCCAGCATATGCTTGGCCAGGTTCAGGCTGTCTTTGATGGTGGCGGTTTGCGACAGGTCAAACAGTGTGCGCGCGAGGTAGGGGTCTTTCACTGCGAAATTCATGCCGCCAATCAGGTCTGCTTCATTTTCCTTTTTTGCCAACCAGCGCGCGGTGGTGCTGGTGGCACCGCGTTCCGACAGGGCGAATACCGATGATCCGCGCGCATGCGGCTTGATGAAGGCGTCGGCATGAATAGAGATAAACAGATCGGCATACACTTGGCGCGCTTTCTGCACGCGCCCACTGAGAGGGATAAAATAATCGCCGTCGCGGATGAGTATGCCGCGCATTCCCGGCGTATCGTCCACCATATTTTTTAACTTGCGTGCGATCGCCAGTGTAATATTTTTTTCAAGACTTCCGCCGCGTCCGCGTGCTCCTGGGTCTTCGCCGCCATGGCCTGCGTCGATGGCGACCAGGAGCATACGCGCACTGATTTCAGGTATGGCTCTTGCACTCGGCTTGGGGGGGGTGGATGCTTCGGCTGGCACTCCTGCGAGTCCAGCAGACTCTGGTATTGATAGCGTTTCGTCATGTGTGATACCCGCTTCGGGCAGCGTGATTTCTATTTTTTGCAGCAATGCCATCAGGGGATCAACGGGAACGGTTGGATAGATGTCCAGCACCAGCCGGTGGCCGTATTCCGCCACCGGTTTGAGGTTGAATAACTGGGGTTTTATTTCGGCCTTGAGATCGAGCACCAGTCGCACTACGCCTGGTTTGAACAAAGCCACGCGCACGCTCTGGATGTAGGGATCGTCGCTGCTAACCTTGGCCGCGAGTTCATCGAGTACGCCGTGCAATTCTACATCTTCCAGATCAATGACCAACCGTTGCGGGTTTTTCAACATGAACTGGTTGTAGCGTATTGGTTGTTTGGATTCCAGCGTCAGGCGGGTATAGTCCTGTGCCGGCCAGACGCGCACAGAGCTGATTGCGATGGTTGCTTGTGCATAAGGCAACCACAGCAACAGAGTAATTAAAAATGTGACTAACTTTGCAAGGTTTTTAAGCATTCCCTTCCTGTCTGTGAATTTGCGCGAACTTCAATGTTGCGGCCACTGGGTAATATGTCGAACCAGATTTCCACATCCGCCTGTGGCATAAGGGTTTGCGCTCTTTTTGGCCATTCCACCAGGCACACATTACTCCCGTCAAACTCATCGCGAAAGCCGGATGCTTCCCATTCGTTCTCGTCGTGAAAGCGGTATAAATCAAAGTGGCGCAAGTGTAACCCGCCCGCCTCATACTGTTCAAGCAAGGTATAGGTCGGACTTTTTACCCGCCCACGATGCCCCAGTGCATGCAACAAGGCGCGTACCAATGTAGTTTTACCGGCACCCAGATCTCCATGCAGATGCAGCACCATACCGGGCTTTATAGTTGGTGCCAACCGCGTTGCAAAGGCAGTAGTGGCAACCTCATCGGCCAGTGGCAAGCTTATTCGGCTATCATGCAGTTTATGCAAATCGAAACACCTCATCTTGTGGATCACACCGCGCTGGCTACTCAAATCAAGGAGTGGGGCAGGGCGCTCGGCTTTCAGGCAGTGGGTATCGCAGATACCGATCTGCATGATGCCGAAGAAAACCTGCTGCAATGGTTGGCGCAGGGGTGTCACGGCGAAATGGATTATATGGCAAAACACGGCGTCAAACGCAGTCGACCGGCAGAGTTGATTCCCGGCACTTTGCGCGTGATCTCGGTGCGCATGGACTACACTCCGCCCACTGCGAAAGATAGCTGGCAGGTATTGGAGGACGGTAGCCGTGCCTTCATCTCGCGTTACGCCTTGGGACGCGATTATCACAAGGTGTTGCGTGCTCGGTTAGAAAAGCTTGCGCAAAAAATCCGCGCCGAAACAGAAAAATTAAACTACCGCGTCTTTACCGACAGCGCGCCAGTGATGGAAGTGGAGCTGGCGCGCAAGGCTAGTCTGGGCTGGCGCGGCAAGCACACCCTGCTGCTGTCGCGCGAACACGGTTCGTTGTTTTTCCTGGGTGAGATCTACACCGACCTGCCGTTGCCGGTAGACGAAGCTCAGTCTGAACACTGTGGTAACTGCACCGAATGCATCAAGGTATGTCCGACGCAGGCCATCGTTGCGCCCTATCAACTGGATGCGCGACGCTGCATTTCCTATCTCACAATCGAACTCAAAGGCAGCATCCCGCTGGAATTTCGCCCGCTGATCGGCAATCGCGTCTACGGCTGTGATGATTGCCAGCTGGTGTGTCCGTGGAATAAATTTGCGCATAAAAGTCTGGAAGCTGATTTTGCCGTGCGCAACGGGCTGGATGATATTTCGCTGGTCGAACTTTTTTCCTGGGACGAGAAAACATTCAAGCAAAAATTTTCCGGTAGCGCGGTCTATCGTATCGGACATGAACAATGGTTGAGAAATGTTGCCGTGGCATTGGGTAACGCACCGCACAACGCGGAAGTGGTGGGTGCATTGAATGCCCGGGCGCAAGACCCGTCGCCCATATTGCGTGAGCATGTGGCGTGGGCGCTGGAGCGGCAAACGCAGCCTGAACAGATTTCTAAAATGCGTACTTGAGCCATATCTCCTGCGGATTCTTACAAACCGGCGACTCGTATCGAAAACAAGCGCTGACAAGTGCGAATAGTGTTTGACTAACCCCTCCTTATTTGCTAGAGTCTCGCCCCTTCGCTGACGCGGGGTGGAGCAGTCTGGCAGCTCGTCGGGCTCATAACCCGAAGGTCGTAGGTTCAAATCCTGCCCCCGCAACCCAATTCCCTGAATTTGGAACCTGTAGTTTAGGTCAGCCCGATCTTTAAAATTATACAGACAACCGACGAGTGTGGGTATGTGCGCTGAGGGGTTGAGAATAGATAGCTTAGGCTGTTTACGATCAACGACTCAAGACACAAGAAGTAACTCACACGAAGTCGAAAAGCAGCA
>JANPNS010000087.1:0-10903 GCA_031427575.1 Gallionellaceae bacterium | reverse complement strand
CGCCAGATGTTCTGGGGGCGCCAGTTCATGAACCCTTTCGCATCTGAATGACAGATCAATTAAAGGGGTAAGCGTAGCATTCTTTTCGGAGGCCATAACCCGGCATCCCATCTGAATGGATTTATGGGGCAGCTTCGCATCACGTTTTCGCCTTTTGCTTCTCCAGTTTTTCCATCGCCTCTCCAGCAACACCCCGCACTTCTTCGTGAGCATCGTTGCGGCAGGTTGAGTCCACGAATGTAATACGAATCAGTATCCCTTAGAATACTGATATGGAACGCTCCACTTTCTCCACCTCGCAACTCATTCATCTGGCCTGGCCGGTTCTGGTCGCGCAGTTTGCGATGATGGCAAATGACGTGATCGACACCGTGATGGCCGGACGGCTGTCTGCCATAGCCCTTTCCCCGGGTGGCATCGCCGCTGCTATCATGGCCACGGCACTGATGACGTTGATCAGCGTATTGCTCGCGCTGCCTCCGATCATCGCCCACCTTTACGGAGCAGGCCGGGGTGCCGATGTCGGGCGGGAGATTCATCAGAGCGTGTGGATATCGCTGGTGCTGACGCTGGCGGCGGTTTATTTGAATGGGGTAAGTAGGAAGAAATAGATTGGTGGATGCGCTACGCTTATCCACCCTACGTGCTACCCCCGGCTTCCCCCTTGCGGGGATATCCACCCTGCCTGCTTGACAATCAATTCAATGTACATACAATGTATTCACGATTAAGTTCGAATGGGATGCGGTTAAAGCAACCTCTAACAAGAGGAAGCACGGTGTTTCGTTTTGAGGAGGCTCAATCTGTTTTCTACGACGAGTTCGCCGTGCAATTCTTTGATGAGGAAAGCTCTGAGTCAGAAGACCGATTTTTGATGCTTGGTTTTAGTGATGATGCCCGCCTCCTGATTGTCTGTCATTGCGAGCGGGATCAAGGCAACACTATTCGAATCATCTCGGCAAGAAAAGCCACGAAAAATGAGGGTAATTATTATCAAAGGATGAAGCCATGAAAACTGAATACGATCTGTCAAAAATGAAATCCCGCAAAAATCCTTATGCGGCCAAACTTAAAAAGTCTGTCACGATGCGGTTGAGTGAAGACGTTATTGGCTATTTCAAACAAATGACCGACGAGAAAGGTGTTCCATATCAAAGCCTGATAAATCTTTATTTGCGTGACTGTGTTTCAAGCCATAGAAAAATTGATATTTCGTGGCAAAAAACATCCTGACCTTGTGCTCAAGCTGGGCTGCGCAGTATTAATTCCACGCGCAGGGCAATTAATTTGTTTTGAATGAGTTTTAACCGAACTTTTTTACGCCAGCCTTCTTCGCGGCCTTACGAGCGCTCAAGGGATCTGAGCCCTTATAGTTATATCTCAACGCAGGAGTGTGGACGAACCGCTGCAGGGAATAAAACCGAATGGCGGTGACTGAACCACCTAGTGGTAAAATATTAGCGCTAATGAAAATTATCAGTACGGCCTGAATACAAAAATGACATATTTGAATAACGAAAACATGCCCATGTTAATGGGGGTGATTGTGGCAACCATAATCATGGTCATTGCCGTGATCTTGTTTGCTCGCTATTTATACAGGACGGCGGATAGTAGAAAAATAAAATGGATCATTAAAAAATACAGTGATGCATATGAGCGTGGAGTTATTTTCTCGAATGGCATAGGCGGCTATTTCTTTATTGATTACCTGATACTGTTACCCGGCAGAATTCTCGCGCTGAACCTTCAAAAAGTAGAAGGTTATATTTTTGGTGGAGAGAGTATCGAGTTATGGACGCAGGTTGAAAACAACAAGTCTAGTAAATTCAAGAATCCGCTTGAAGATGTGCATCTGTTCGTGCAGCAGGTAGCAGACCAATTAAAATTTGACGGGTTTGTGGCGAGGGTGCTGTTTGATAGTAGAAGCAAGTTTCCCAAAGGGGTGCCTGAAGGTGTGTTGCAATTGGCAAACTTCAGGGAAAGTATGACTGCCTGGGCAGGAGAGAAACCCGTGGCAGAGGCGACAAACAAAGCCTGGGATAAATTATCAATACTTCTGGCAGAAAGCCGGGAGCGTTATAACAAGGAAACCGGCTGAAGTTATACCTAGCGACATAAATCTACTGCGCAATCCGGGTGCGGGGTCGGGCAGTGCTCGCGATCCTCACATACTACTATGTATGCTCCAGCCGCTGCGCGCTGGCCTTCCCCACCCCCAAACCGCTCGCTACGATTTCTGTCGCTATGTATAGTGTATGTATCAATGGCAAACCGATGAGGCAGATTCGGTTGACTCCTCGAAGACCACCGCCGATTAAGGATAACTCTGGCGAATTGGGCGAATCAGGATGTCGCTGACATGAAGATGCGGCAATTGGGATGGGGGTAGAGTGGTAGAAAAATAGTGTTCGCCCCCTCCCTAGCCCTCCCCCTCAAAGGGGAGGGGAGTGCTGTTGTTTCTAACGCCAATTGGAATTATATCGACACTTTCGTCTCCACCCCCAAAGCACGAATACGAACTGCAAAGGCTTCCATCTGCTGCTCTGACAATGCCGCCAAACGCGGCGCTTCCGCCTGCATCGAGGGGCGCGCCAGGGTGTACAGCAACACGCCCTGCGGCTTAATGCCATCGCGCAACAGCCCGGCAAGAAAGTCCAGATAGTCGTCCTCTTCTTGCTTGCTGGGTGCTGCACCATCCAGCGCGAACCAGCAGGTTTGCAGCCAGGTCGGGCATAAGCTGATAGCGGTGGCGAGGTTCTCTCGCACTTTGTTCATGCTGATGCGCGTGTCGTTGATGCGCTGCATGCCTTCTTTGCTGGCGCGATCAATCTTGAACCACACTTCCCCGTTGAGTTGCGCCATGTGGCGCAATCCCTGCTGCACGTTTTCGCGAAAAATCAGGCTGCCGTTGGTAATCAGCACCAGCTTGAGGTCGGCGGGCAGCGCCAGTTCCTGTTTGAGCTTGGCGATCAGCGCGATGACTTGCGCGAATTCTTCGGCGCTGGTCGGTTCGCCATTGCCTGACAGCGCGATGTCGTTGATGCGGCGCACCCCCTCCGGCACGCGGCGCTGCATGAAATCGCCGTGCAGCAATTCAAGCAAAAACCCGCGCAGCTCCTGTTCCAATAAATCCAGATCAATCTTCGGCGCGGTGCCGCGCTGCAACTCCGGCACCTGGCAATATATGCAGCGCCAGTTGCAGGCGTTATTGGTGTTGAGATTGATACCGACCGAAACCCCACCCGCGCGGCGTGACACCACGGGATAGACATAGCGCAAGTCGACGCTGTCGCGACTATGATCGACGCTATTGAGATTATTTTCGCTCACAGTGGCAGGTATTTCGCCGGATCGACCGGCTGGCCGAATTTGCGGATTTCAAAATGCAGCTTGACCTGATCGGAATCTGTATTTCCCATCGCAGCGATCTGCTGACCCTTACTGACATTCTGCCCTTCCTTCACCAGCACTTGATCGTTGTGGGCATAGGCGCTGAGGTAAACCTTGTTGTGTTTGATAATGACCAGCTTGCCGTAACCGCGCAGGCCGCTGCCGCTATACACCACCTTGCCCGCCGCGCTGGCGACCACCGCCTGGCCGAGCTTGCCGGCGATATCGATACCCTTGCGGTTGGCGCTTTCGGAAAATTCACCCACCAGCTTGCCGGTCGCCGGCATGCCCCACTCCAGCTCACCATCACCCTCATCTATTGCGTTGCTTTTCTTTTCCTCAGCCTTGGCCACCAATACTGGCGAAGATTTGGGTATCTCCGCCTGCATTTTTTCAATCTGCTTTATCGCCTGCTCGGAATAATTCAATCTGACCGCCTTGGGCCACTCCTTTATGTAAGTTAGCTGCGGCTTATTTGCCGGAACGGGCCTGCTTTCCGGAACCGATTTAATGGCAGGCGAAGTGCTGGCCGGGAACAGGCGTATTTCCTGCCCAATATGAATGACGGCGGGATTTTGAATGTTATTGAGGTCGGCAACTTCGCGATAATCAAGGCCGTAGTTGAAAGCAATGCTGTACAGGGTGTCGCCTTTTGCTATCACATAAACCTGCGGGCGACCATCCTGATCGCGCTGTGCATCCGCCGTAGCCGATTTTTTTTCGGCGTATCCCCGCTCCAGCACAGGCGCATGACGCCCACGGGAAGAGCAGCCTGCCAGCAGTGCGGCGGCAAGAATGATGCAACAGCAACGCACACTATAATTTTTCTGATTCATGGGCGTCTCTAAAAATTCAAAATTCTAAGCAAGACAAGGCGCGAGAAAAAAATTGCGACGCAGCATATGTGTGATATGTAAGGAGTAATTTTTTGTGAGCAACGCAGTATCGCGACGGAGTTTGGATTTTTAGAGATGGCCTCATGCTTTTCCCAGCAATAGTGGCACAAACCTCACCGCCTCCAGGCGGGTTTCCCGATAGCCCTGCACATCACGCTCAATCAAATATAAGAACTGTTCCTGCGCGCCCAAAGGCAGAACCATTCTACCACCCACGGCCAGCTGCTCCAGCAATGCCTGCGGAACATGTGTGGCCGCCGCCGCCATGATAATGCCATCGAACGGCGCGTCTTCAGGCATGCCTATGTTACCGTCCGCATAGCGCATGGTGACATTTTGTATCTGCAATTCATTCAGAAAATCTGCCGCGCGCTCATACAAGGGGTGAATGCGTTCAATCGAAACCACTTTTTTTGCCACTTGCGCCAATACCGCCGCCTGATATCCGCAACCGCTACCGATCTCCAGCACGCGGTCAAGCATCTTGCCATTGCGCAGAATTTCTATCATGCGCGCCACGATATAAGGTTGCGAAATGGTCTGGCCATACCCTATCGGCAGCGCCACATTATCGTAGGCGCGGCTGGCCAGTGCTTCATCAATGAATATATGGCGCGGCACCATATTCATTGCCGCTAACACCACTTCGTCCTGAATGCCTTGCTCACGCAGACGCTCGATCAAGCGTGCGCGCGTGCGCTGCGAGGTCATGCCTATGCCGCTGTAATGCATGCTCATGCAGCACCCCCATGCAGCCAGCCGCGCACCGCATCCAGCTGACTATATTGCGTGAGATCCATCTGCAACGGCGTGATCGACACGCGCCGCTGAGCTACGGCATTAAAATCCGTACCCTCGCCTGCATCCTGTTCCCTGCCAGCCGCACCAACCCAGTAAATGGTCTCACCATGCGGATTGGTACTCTTCACCACAGGCTCAGCCTTATGCCGCTTACCCAAACGGGTTACTTCCGTGCCTTGCAATTGTTCATAGGGAATATCCGGGACATTCACGTTGAGCAACCACGGTTGGGAGTGAGTGCGCTTTTCAAATTTCCGTACCAGATCAGCCACCACCCGTGCCGCCGTGGCGTAATGCGCCAACCCTTTGCCCGCCAGCGACACGGCAATTGCCGGGATGCCCAGCAAAAAACCCTCGGTCGCAGCCGCCACGGTGCCGGAATAAATCGTATCATCGCCCATGTTAGCGCCGGCATTTATCCCGGAGATAACCATATCGGGAAGCGTATCGAGCATGCCGGTGACAGCCAGATGTACACAATCGGTCGGCGTGCCATTCACAAAATAAAAACCGCCCGCAGAGCGGCGCAGATTAAGCGGGCGATCCAGCGTCAGGGAATTGCTGGCACCGCTGCGGTCGCGCTCTGGTGCCACCACTACCACCTCAGCAAATGTGGCAAGTGTTTCGGCTAGACAGGCCAGGCCGGGTGCAAAATAACCATCGTCGTTGCTAAGCAGGATACGCATCTGGCCGGATATTGGATCAGGTTGTGAAAATTGGAGGGGCGATTTTTAACCCGGATTATTCATTAGGCCGTTCGTGTTTTGTAGGAGCCCGATTTATACCAGAGGCAAGCAATTCACTATCCGGCAAGCCGGATGTGTTGTGACACTCGGGCGATTATCCACGGCCATCGCGCAACACCCAAAGGGTGCAAGAACCTCTTCGAGGTAAATTGCGCTCCTACGACGGCTTTCGCCCTAATAGATAATCCGGGTTTAATTCTATAACACTGCAGGCTTATCTGTTAATTCATTTACAGGAAATGAAGATTTTTTCGGGAAATGCCGCTGCAAATGACTGCCTACCGCGTGGATTCCATTAATGACCCCCTCCTCAAACTGGCCGAGCCGGAATGCCACTTCCATCTCGCGGCAAATCGCTTCCCACACCGCGCTGCCAAGCTTGGTGTGAATGCCACGGTCGGCGATAATTTCTACATCGCGATCGGCAAGCATCAGGTAAATCAGCACACCGTTATTCTGCTCGGTGTCCCACACCCGCAACTGCGAAAATACTTCAATCCCGCGTTCAGCCGCACTCTGGTTGTGGCGCAGAGCCGCAAAGTCGAGCGCCGCTTCGACGGCAAAACGAATCTGCCCGCCATGCCTGGCTTCTGTGTCACGTATCGCCTGTTCGATGGCATCCATCGAGCGTGCAGGAAACGCCAGTTTCACCGCCATGCTGCCAGTCATTAAATGCTTAAACATACGCTGCATAACCATTTATTCCAGTTCCTTATAGAAAGGAGCACAAGGCGGCGAGGATAAGGCGACGACGACAGTACATGTAGTACGGCTAGGAGCCGAAGACGAAGCCAACGCAGTAATCGTTTCTATCAGGAATTGGAATCACCATCGCCCCGATGCGCCACCGCCACCAAAACCGCCTCCACCACCGCCGAAACCCCCGCCACCAAACCCACCTCCTCCAAACCCTCCGCC
The DNA here is from genome assembly GCA_031427575.1 of Gallionellaceae bacterium. Taxonomy (GTDB): domain Bacteria; phylum Pseudomonadota; class Gammaproteobacteria; order Burkholderiales; family Gallionellaceae; genus Nitrotoga. The sequence goes on along the minus strand of JANPNS010000087.1, from coordinate 4,149 downwards.
ACCAACTCTGCCGCCTCCCAAAGGACTGCGTCCGCCGCCGAGCAAGGTAAATAAGAATGCGATCCCGCCGACCAGGCCTGCTATCAGCATTGGTGCAACGATAAACCAGGCAAGTATGGCCGTGGCCAAGCCGATAACAGCCGCCGCAGGCAACCGTCCGAACACAGCGCGCAGTACGCCACCTACCACCATTACCAGCATAAAACCGACAAACAGCAGCGATTCATAATTTTGATAATTTCCCGTTGCTGCGCTACGGTCGCGCACGGGCGGCAACGGTTCGCCTTCAATCACCGCAATCATTTGTTCGATGCCCGCCGCAATCCCGCCATAATAATCGCCGCGCTTGAAAAGGGGCGTAATGGTCTCAGCGATAATTCGTTTGGCAATGGCATCAGGCAGCACACCTTCCAGGCCATAGCCCACTTCGATGCGCAGCGCGCGATCATCCTTGGCAATCAGCAGCAGCGCGCCGTCGTCTATTCCTGTACGCCCCAGCTTCCAAGTATCCGCAACTCGGATGCCATATTGCTCGATTACTTCGGGTTCAGTCGTGGGTAATAGCAGCACGGCAATTTGCGCGCCTTTCTTTGCTTCGAATTGAGCGAGACGGGATTCGAGTTGTTGTTTTTGGGCAGCATCAAGAGTGCCCGTCAAATCGGTAACGCGCGCAGCCAGCGGCGGCACAGCCACTTGTGCGCTGGCCAAACCGCCGCAACACAATAACGCACACAGCAGGACTCGCGCCCATGCGTTGCTCATGTCACTTTGCCGGCGCAGGGTTGGCAGGCTTGCCAAAATCTACTGTCGGCGGCTTGGAAATTTCTTTCTCGTTTTCCACCGTGAATGAGGGTTTTACTTTGTAACCGAACATCATCGCGGTGAGATTGCTGGGGAAGGAGCGCACCACGATATTGTATTCCTGCACCGATTTGATGTAACGATTACGCGCCACCGTAATGCGGTTCTCAGTGCCCTCAAGTTGCGCCTGCAAGTCGCGGAAGTTGGCGTCGGATTTCAACTGCGGGTAATTCTCCGCCACTACCAGCAAACGGCTCTTAGCTGAGCTCATCTCACCATGGGCAGCCTGAAATTTGGCAAAAGCCGTTCGTCATTGATCAGTTCCGGCGTGGCCTGGATGCTGCCCACTTTTGATCGGGCATTGGTCACGCCCAGTAACACTGCTTGTTCCTGAGCGGCGAATCCCTTTACGGTACTGACCAGATTGGGCACCAGATCGGCGCGGCGCTGGTACTGGTTCAATACTTCGGCCCAGCCCGCCTTGATTTCCTCATCGGTGGATTGCAAGGTGTTATAGCCGCAGCCGCTCAATGCCAGCGTGGAAATAAGAATCAGGAATGTCAGACAAGTGCGCATACTTTACTCCTCATCAAAAAAAATTAATCTCTGCGGGGGCATCTTACTCCAGCATTTTTAGCTGTGCCAGACGAATATGGGGACGGTTTATGGAAATTAAAGCCCGAGAAAAATTTGCCACAGGAAGTATGGGGAATGAAGCCATGCTGCGAAGTAAGAATCTGGTCGGGGCGAGAGGATTCGAACCTCCGACCACTTCACCCCCAGCGAAGTGCGCTACCAGGCTGCGCTACGCCCCGATTGTGCAATTATAACAGAGCAAAAATCTGCCCGAAGAAAATCTGCCGGAGAAGATTAAGTGAATGGAGGCGGGGGTCGGAATCGAACCGGCGTACACGGCTTTGCAGGCCGCTGCATGACCACTCTGCCACCCCGCCATGCTGCGAATTACTGAGGGAAAAAATATGGGAAAGCTAGGCGCTTTCCCAGTAAATGGAGCGGGAAATGAGACTCGAACTCACGACCTATACCTTGGCAAGGTATCGCTCTACCAACTGAGCTATTCCCGCAAAACTGAAGCCCGCATTATATGGATATTGCCAACCGTGTCAAGAAAACGGCCAGAAATTAGCCATGCAAGCAGCTTTAAACATCCACGTTTTCGCCACTGCAATAAGCATCTCTGTATAATGCGGCGCTGCGCGGTGAGCCTATCGCTTGCCGCATTCCGGCCTCGCTCCACCTCGCCCGGGTGGTGAAATTGGTAGACACAAGGGACTTAAAATCCCTCGGGGAGAAATCTCTATACCGGTTCGATTCCGGTCCCGGGCACCACATTCTTTGTATTCATGCTGAGCAAACTCAACACCGCACAACTCGATGCAGTAAAGTATCTGGACGGCCCCCTGCTGGTTCTGGCTGGCGCAGGCAGCGGCAAGACAGGCGTCATCACCCATAAGCTGGCTTATCTGATTGAGCAATGCGGCTATGCGCCGCGCAACATTGCCGCCATCACCTTCACCAACAAAGCCGCCAACGAAATGCGCGAGCGGGTCGGCAAGCTGCTCACCGGACGCGACGCAAAGGATCTGACCGTCAGCACCTTTCATGCGCTCGGCATGCAAATTCTGCGCGAAGAAGCGGGCTTGCTGGGATACAAAAAACAGTTTTCGATTTTTGACAGCGCCGATACTGCGAAAATTATCAGTGAGTTGCTGGGTGCACCCAATTCATCAAACAGCAAGCAAGACATACGCATTGCACAAAGCGTCATCTCCAACTGGAAATCCTCGTTCACTTCGCCTGAGCAGGCATCAGGCACAGCAGAAAGCGAAATCGAGCAGCGCACCGCCCTGCTCTACGCACGCTATCAGGAAACCTTGCGCGCCTACCAAGCCATGGATTTCGACGACCTGATCCGCCTGCCGGTTGACCTGTTCAAAAATTTTCCGGAAGCGCTGGAACGCTGGCAAAAGCGGTTTCGTTACCTGCTGATCGACGAATATCAGGACACCAACGACTGCCAGTATCAGATGACGCGCTTGCTGGCGGGTAGCCGCGCGGCGTTGACTGCGGTGGGCGACGACGATCAGGCGATTTATTCCTGGCGCGGGGCAAGTACAGCCAACTTGCAAAACCTGCAAAACGACCATTCCAATTTACGCGTGATCAAGCTGGAACAAAACTACCGCTCTTCGCAACGCATCCTGACCTGCGCCAACCATTTAATCAAGAACAACACCAAGCTGTTCGAGAAAAAACTATGGAGCGATCATGGTCCGGGCGATGTTATCCGTATTTTTGCTGCAAGGGACGATGAAAACGAAGCAGAGTCCGTGGTGATGCGGCTGCTGGCGCACAAGTTCGAGCACACCACGCGCTTCAGTGACTACGCCATCCTGTACCGCAGCAACCACCTGTCGCGCGCCTTTGAGGAGCAGCTGCGCAGCCAGCATGTGCCTTACACCGTCAGCGGCGGCACGTCATTTTTTGAACGCGCTGAGATCAAGGATATCGTCGCCTACCTGCGGTTGATTGCCAACACCGATGACGATCCGGCCTTTATCCGTGCGATTACCACACCCAAACGCGGCATCGGCAACCAGACCCTGGAAAAACTCGCCACCTACGCCGGCACGCGCCACATCAGCCTGTTCGAAGCGGCATTTGAAAGCGCGATGGCACAACAACTTCCCGCGCGGCAATATGAAGACCTGATGACGTTCTGCAATTTCATTAACCGCATGGAAGCGCGCGCCGATAAGGAAGAATGCGCGCCGGTGCTGGCCGATCTGATGAGCGCGATTGATTACGAAGCCTGGCTGTTCGATAGCCATGAGCCGCGCCAGGCCGAAAGCAAATGGGCCAATGTCACAGACTTTACCGGCTGGATCAAGCGCAAATCGGAAGCCGACAGCAAATCGCTACTGGCCATGACCCAAACCATCGCATTAATGAATTTGCTCGAATCGCGCGAACAGGAAACCGATGCCGTGAGTTTATCCACGCTGCACGCCGCCAAGGGGCTGGAGTTCGGCCACGTGTTTCTGGTCGGCGTGGAAGATGGCATGTTACCCCACCGCCAGAGCGAACTACCGGAACAAATAGAAGAAGAACGCCGCCTGATGTACGTCGGCATCACCCGCGCGCAACGCTCCTTGCACATCAGCTATTGCACCAAACGACGGCGCGGCAAGGAATGGCAGGTATGTGAAGCCAGCCGTTTCCTGCAGGAGTTACCTGCCAGTGAGATTATTTATTCGGGTGTGTTGCCATTGTCTGTCTCCATGCCTGGGTTTCTCGGACGGCGCCAATCACGCCGGTATCGCGCGG
>JANPNS010000086.1:0-1689 GCA_031427575.1 Gallionellaceae bacterium | reverse complement strand
ACGGGTAATTTCCAGAATTTTGTCCGCGCGACCCGTGTACAGATACTCAGCACCAAGCTTGCTGCGAAGTGCCAAATCGCCAGGTTTGCTTTTTGTCGCCTGTTCCAATACTTCAAATGCAACAGCAGGGTTGCCCAGCCGGATCTCGGCTGTGGCCATAAGCATTGCGGCCTCGGCATCGCCGGGCTGTTTCTTAAGCAAAGGCTGGAGCAGGGTTTGTACACGCTGATAGTTGCCTTGCAAGGTCTCAACTTTGGCAAGACTGCGGATGACGGATGGTTCATTGGGCTGAAGTTTGAGAACTTTTTCCAGTTCGGTTTTACCTTGATCCCACTGTCCTGCGGCGAGATAGCAGGCCGCCATCAGTTTGGGCGGATCTGCTTTGTCCGGGTAGCGGGCATGGAGCGTTTTTGCGCGTTCAAGGGCTTCCTTGAGTTTGCTGTCGCGGAAGGCGGCGAGCGCTAACATCAACTCTTGAGAAAAAGTGTCGTTGGAAGCGGCAGACTGCTTGCCAACCTGGCTGATAACTTCGCCGAGCGCTTCACCGGCCACCAATTTCGTAACCATTAGCATGTCTTGTACCTGTTTCGAGTCAGGTTCCAGCACGGCAAGCTTTTTGGCGTATTCCATCCCTTTTGCCGTATCACCCTCAAGCATTGCGACGTTAACCATCATGCCCAGTGCTTGGGGATCGTTGGGGGAATCAGCCAGAATTTTTTTCAAGAGGTCTTTTGCACCGCTGTATTCGCCACTGCTGATCAAAACACTACCAAGCAAACTTTTAGCCTCTCTGGAATGGGGCGCGACCGAAAAAACATATTGCGCATGATTGAGCGCCTGTTTGTTGTTGCCAAGCATTTGGTGGGTGATGGCCAAGTATATTCTGTTGTTCAGAAAGTCGGGGGCAGCGGTATAGCTGGCTTCGAATGCTGTTGCGGCATCCTGATATTTTTTCTGGGCTAATTGATTCAATCCGGAAACGAAATTCACATAGAAATGATTTTTAAACCCCGCTTCTTGCAAGGCATGAATGTCGGCAGCTGCCTCCGGGAATTTTTTGAGCTGGACGCGTACTTGTGCCCGTCTGATTTGCTCGATATACGGGATACCCCTGTGTTTGACGGCACTGTCGAAAGCTTTTTCCGCCTCGGCTAATCGACCTTGGGCCAGCTCTAGATCACCCAGAGCGCTCCATGCATCGGCGGAGGACGAATCCGCCTTTAGTGCTTTTTCTGCCCATAGCCGGGCGGCATCATATTGGCGCCGGTTGTAATGCAGGGCGGCCATTCCGATTAACGCCGAAAGCGAATCGGCTTTGATTTGCAAGGCCTGTTCCAGCGCCTGTTGCGCCGGATCGAACTGTCCTTTGGCAATAAAAGCCTGCCCTCGTAGGCCTAAGATGGTGGCCTGATCCGCTTTGGATATATCAGGTGTAAGTTTGCTACTTTCCGCTAGCACTCGATCCAGATTACCCTGGAGCAGGACGGCCTTTACCAGAGCGGGCAGTACGACTGCACGGGTAAGCCCGAGTTTCTGCGCCCATAAAAGTTCTTTTTCTGTGAATTTGAAACGGCGATGAAGAGTGCAGGTGTGCGATGCGACGCGCACGTCTATCCCGGCGCTGGTCACGGCTTTTTCAACGCGGAACCTCATTTCACAAACACGTTGATCGCGGTGGACGAGTTCCTC
>JANPNS010000085.1:0-1804 GCA_031427575.1 Gallionellaceae bacterium | reverse complement strand
ATTTCCGGGCGCACTTGCTTGACGTAGGCGGCAATACCGGAGATCAGTCCGCCGCCGCCTATGGGCACAAAAATGGCGTGTATGGGCTGGTTATGCTGGCGCAGGATTTCCATGCCTATCGTGCCTTGCCCGGCAATCACGTCGGGATCGTCGTAGGGATGAACGAAGGTGAGCTGGTGTTTCTGTTCCAGCTCCAGCGCATGTGTGTATGCCTCGGAATAGGAATCACCGCACAGCACCACTTTCGCGCCACGGCTGGCGACTGCTTGCAGCTTGATCTGCGGCGTGGTGGCCGGCATCACGATAATAGCCTTGCAGCCCAGTTTTTTGGCGGCCAGCGCAACGCCTTGCGCGTGATTGCCAGCCGAAGCAGCGATCACGCCGCGCTTGAGCTGCGCGGGGGTCAGGTGTGCCATCTTGTTGTACGCGCCGCGCAGCTTGAAGGAGAACACAGGCTGCATGTCTTCGCGCTTCAACAACAAATTGTTGCCGATGCGCGCAGACAGATTGGGCGCAACTTCCAGCGGGCTTTCGATAGCCACGTCATAAACGCGGGCGGTGAGGATGCGTTTCAAGTAACTTTGCATGGGGCGCCTCTAAAAATCCAGATTGCATTCCAACTGTTGCGCTGCGGGAAGAATTTAGTTTCGGCCAACCTAAAGGTTACCCTACACTGAAACTTCGTTTTCTTGCTTGCATATTTGGAATATGCGGCGCTTCGAAATTCTTCCCACGCCTTGCATTTGGGCGAACTCTGAATTTTTAGAGGCACCCCACAGTGGGCTTATTTCAAATGGTGAACCGCAAGATTAGCAGGAATTGCGCCTGAGCAGAATGGGTTTCATGGCGGTTCCACGGCGGCAAGTGTTTCTAAAAGCCCCAATTCCTGCAATAATCGGCGGGTTAAACAATATTAACTGGATAGCGACAGCATGGCCATGACCCAAGATGAGTTAAAGCGCGCAGTGGCGCAGGCGGCGATAGCCTATGTGCCGGAGGATTGCATAGTAGGCGTAGGCACCGGTTCGACCGCGAATTTTTTTATTGATGAGCTGGCCAGGATCAAGCACAAAGTACGGGGAGCGGTGGCCAGTTCCGAGGCATCCGCCCAGCGCTTGCAAGGGCATGGCATCAAGGTGGTGTCACTCAACGACGCGGGGTCGCTGCCGGTATATGTGGATGGTGCGGACGAGATTACGCGCCACCTGCATATGATTAAGGGCGGCGGTGGTGCCCTGACGCGCGAAAAAATTGTCGCCGCCGCGAGCAAAAAATTTATTTGCGTCTGCGATCAAAGCAAGCTGGTGGATGTGCTCGGCAAATTTCCGCTGCCGATTGAAGTCATCCCCATGGCGCGCAGCTATGTGGCGCGCCAGCTGGTGGTGCTGGGCGGGCGGCCGCAATTGCGCGAGGGATTTACTACCGACAATGGCAACCTCATTCTGGACGTGCATGGGCTGAATATATTGAACCCGGTGGAGCTGGAAACAACCCTGAATAGCATTGCCGGCGTGGTCACCAATGGCCTGTTTGCGCGCCGTGCGGCGGATGTGCTGTTGCTGGGAACGGCAAACGGGGTGCAGACGATTACCGCATAGCCCGTAATAAAAATGTCACGACATGCGGGTAATATTTCTCAAGCATTATTTATAAAAAGGACTTCTTGATGGTCTCCTCAGAACATACCTCCAAACAGTTTGATGCCGAACTTGAAGCAGTGCGCGCGCGCGTGCTGCAGATGGGCGGTCTGGTGGAAAGCCAGATCCGCCTTGCCGTCGAGGCGCTGGTCAGCGGCGATGTGGCG
>JANPNS010000084.1:0-5910 GCA_031427575.1 Gallionellaceae bacterium | reverse complement strand
CCCTCTTCCTTGGAACGGTACATGGCACTATCGGCAAGTTTTAACAAGGTGGCGGCATCGTCAGCATCATCCGGGAAAATAGCGATGCCGATGCTGGCCGAAGCCTGAAATTGAATTCCATCAATGTTCAATTGACCATCCAGACTGTCAAGGACGCGCTGTGCCACCAGGGCAATTTGATCCTGGCCTTCCACGTTGGACAGCACCAGCGCAAACTCATCGCCACCCAGGCGGGCACAGGTGTCCATCTCACGCGGCACACTCTTTATTTTTTCTGCGATCGCAACCAGAAATTTATCTCCCACTTCGTGTCCCAATTTATCGTTGATCTCCTTAAAGAAATCCAGATCAATAAAAGCAACGGCTACTTTCTGCTTGTATCGGCGCGCCTCGGACAGCGCTGTTTCCAGCCTGTCATAAAACAGACGACGATTGGGCAAGCCGGTCAATTCATCGTGCAGCGCCAACTTCAGAATTGTTTCCTCGCGTTGCCGCAATTCTTCCAGTGCCTGATGGAGTTGTGCTTCGACTCGCTTCCGTTCGGCAATATCAACTGCCATGCCCAAAAACCCGGTGGTTACACCAGCGGCGTCGCGCAGGGCGGTTATGGTTAGCAGTACTGGCAAGCGCGTCCCATCCTTGCGGATATAGGTCCACTCGTGTTCGTTGGGTAAATTCAAGCGCGTTTTGGCGACGAAAACCTCAAATCCAGGCTCTATCGTCACCCCCAGCTCTGCCGAAAACTTTTGTGCATAGGTCGCAACTTCAGCCGCATCATGGAAGATTGCTGGTGTTTGAAGTTCCACCATTTCCGTGGCTGAGTAGCCGAGCATCCGCTCTGCGGTCTGGTTAAATGTGGTGATGATGCCGTCGGGCGTCGTGCTGATAATGGCATGACCGGCATAATCGAGAATGGCGGATTTGAACCGGTCAGACGTCTCGGCACGATGGCGGGCAGCAGCCAGCTCAAGGGCGCGCGACTCAAGGTCTGCATTGGCTTTCTCGACGTGGAGCTGATCCACACTGCGCTGCATAATTTCGCGCCGGATGCGTACCCCGGCCAGCCCCAAAAAGAGCGTGGCCAATGCTCCTAGACTGCCGATCGCTATCAGCGTGAACAGGATTCTGTCGTTTTTACGTTGGCTGCGCTCGGCCAACAGACGTTGTTCTTCCGCCATGATTTCATTCTGCAACAGCCGTATCTGATCCATCACTATTTTGCCTTTGCGCAAAGCAAAAGATGACTGAGCGGCCTTGAATCCCTGATCTTGGCGTAATGCAATCAGTTCTTGCGCGATGGCTAATCGTTGTATGACCAGCAGCTCTAATTCATTGAGACGCTGTTGCTGTGAAGAGTTGTCTGCGGTCAGCTTGCGTAATGTCTGCACATTCTGTTGCACGTCAGCCCGTGCCTTATGATAGGTATCAAGAAATTCCTCCGAGCCGGTAATGACATAGCCGCGTTGTCCGCTCTGGACATCAACCATATTGATCAACATGCGATCAGTCTGTTCAATGACCTGAAAAGTTTGCTGCACTGCATCCACCTGCCGACCCAGATCGAACAGGCTGCTAATCGAAATGACGCCAACGATAAGCAGCGCCAATGCAGCCACCCAGAAAGTAGCCAGCGTGGTATTTTCCAGCGCCCATTTTTTCTTGCCTGCATGGTCTGATGTGCTTGATTGTTTCTCTGCCTCCCGACGCTGCGCAGCACGGCGCAGTTCGAGCTGTGCCACGACCATGCGGCTCAGTGCTTGCAGCGTGGCTTTCTGCTCATGACTTAACTCGCGCGGTACGCGGTCAATCGCGCACAGCGTTCCCAACGCTAGACCGTCCTGTGTGATCAACGGCGCACCCGCATAAAACCGGATGTGCGGGTCGCTGGTAACCAGAGGATTGCCGGCAAAGCGCGGATCGAGTTGCGCGTCGCGCACCTCCATCACTTTGTCCGTGTTCAGAATGGCATGGGCACAGAAGGCAATATCGCGCGAAGTTTCTGTGGCGCTTAATCCTATCCTGGACTTAAACCACTGGCGGTCTTCGTCAATCAGCGAAATCAGAGCGATGGGTGTTTGACAAATTTGCGCCGCAAGCAATACCAGATCGTCAAAAGCCTGCTCTGGCAGCGAGTCAAGCACGTTGTAGTCGCGCAGAAGCGCGAGGCGGTGTGCTTCGTTATCAGGCAGCGGGGCTTTCATGGCTGGCCTGGGTTTTCGTGGCTGGCACGGTGGCGACCGCGCACATAGTAAAGCTCGACACCCGCGAACGCGGGTCGGTTAAACATTTGCGATTTGTCGGCGGGTAGAGTCATTCTGCTCACTCCGATTATTATTGTTGTCTGCAACCTGGATGGCCAATAGAAATCGTCCCATCCTGTGCCTAGCATACGCTCAATTCGGCAAGAAAGGAGCGTAGCCAGATGTTCTTAAGCAACATTCGCTCTTATAAAGGCGCAGACAAGTCTGCGCAAAAGCAAAGCGGCGGGTGTCAACTCCGCATCCGGTTTACTGGATAGCGGATTGCCTACCTTTGGTGCAAGCCGCCGCACTCCACAAACGCACTCCCCTCATTTACTGACTTATGGGTAAATCATTGCGGCTTGGTACGTTCCTGCCCCGTTAAAACTTCCGGCTCAGCATAGTATTTTTGCCTGCTCAGGTTAAGCAGGGATTTCCAATATCCGTTCACCACCAGATAGGGATGTTGATCGCGGGTGGCCTCAAATACCTGCGGCAAATATTGATGGGAAAGATAGGGATATTTATGGTGTACTTCATGATAGTTAACGTGACTCCACAGCCACTCCAGCCAAGGATGTGTGATGACCACCCAGCCGCTGATTTCCTGCCGCCGCTGAATGCTTTCCCGGTGCCATTCCTCCTCATCGGCCTCGCTTATTTCTGCGCGATTTTTTAATTCGCGCGACAGGGGCGGAATACCGTAGTGGTCGGACAGTGCGCGCCAGGTAAACACTGCCGGGAATAGCAGCAGCATGGGAATCACCGTGTTATGCAAGGACATGCCCAAGGCCGGCACCAGAAGAAAATAGATCAGACCGGCGGCGGACACAAATACGGCATCCAATATCGCCCGCGCAGAAAATCGGGTCTCATTGCTGCGCAATACATTGCGTGCGAATAATCGGTATTGCACCAACAGTCCTATGAATGGCCCGGCCAGCGCCGCAACCAGAAATGAATGGTTATGCATTTCATTTTCCGGATCAAGACCGGGTTGATGGGCATGGCTATGGTGGGCAAGGTGAAACTGACGGTTGGCATGGAATGGAATCAGGGTCAGCGCCGAAAGCAGACCGCCCCAGAATTCGTTCCAGAACAAGGATCGAAATAAAACCTTGTGTACCGCATCATGCGCCAGGGCACCCATGCCCAGCATCAGGACACCATTCCAAATCGCCGCCAGGGCAATGAATGTCCATTTTATCCAGGGGTTGATTGCATATTGCTCAAGGTACTCGACCCCGCGCTGGGTCAAGTAAAACGAAGCGAGCAACATGAATAGCAGAAAAACGGCCTTGAGTAGGTTAGAGCCAGCAGGAATGAGCTGCTCTTTGGGGCTGGGGATTTCAGCTTTGCGTTCAGCCTCCATTTTTTTCTACCCCCACTAATTATCAACAAGCGATAAAAAGCCAATAGTCACGAGGCATTGATGTGTAGTTGCGTTTTGAATGCCATGAAAAATAGCCTGTTCATTGATTTACGCCATTTTCTTGTACTGCTGTACTGTCATGGTGGCATCATACCACAGCCACGCAAAACAAAACATAAGTGTTGCATTTTACGCTGGACAAACACAACACATCTGTTACACTTCACCCGTGAACTCGAAACAGATGAAGAAATGGCTGGAGCAGCAAGGCGCAACCTTTGTACAAGGTAAAGGGTCGCATCTGAACGTGTTCTTGAAGGGCAAAAAATCAGTACTCCCTATGCACGGAACGCAAGAACTTGGCAAAGGGCTGGAAGCCGCAATTAAACGCCAGCTTGGTTTGAAATGAAGGAGCAAAAGATGTTTGATTACCCTGTAACCCTGACCCCTGATGATGGCACGGTGTTGGTGACCTTTGCCGATGTGCCAGAAGCTATTACATTCGGCATGGATGAAGACGAAGCCTTGCTTCAAGCCGTGGATGCGCTGGAAACTGCTTTGTCATTTTATATAGATGGCCGAAAACCTTTACCCCTAGCCAGCAAACCAAAAAGAGGGCAGAAAACAGTGCGTCCATCTGCTTTGGAATGTGCGAAGTTAGGCGTGTATCAAGCGATGACTGAGCAAGGTATTAAAAAAGCCGAGCTCGCCCGCCGTTTGGGTTGGCATATGCCCCAAGTTGACCGCTTGTTTGACTTACGTCACGCATCAAAATTTGACCAGATTGAGGCTGCGGCCAATGTTTTAGGCAAGCATCTAGACTTGCGCGTGGTGTGATGCTGGAGCACAGCGACTTTCACATCGGCATGGAGTTTTGGACTGAGACTGGGCGTTGGCGTTGTACAGACGTTGGTTCACGGACAATCTGTGCCATAAAACTGGAGGGTGACCCGCGCAACTGGGTGGGGCCATCATACAGCGTCGCTGAATGTGTTTTTGATGAAGACGATTTCGGCGCGCTTTATGCAGATGAGCTAAACCTGCCGCCTAACTTTTGATGCATAAATAAAAAAGTACCCCCGTAGCAAGTGACGCGATAAGCACCAAGTGTCTAATCACTCCCACTCTATGGTCGCCGGCGGTTTGCCAGAGATGTCATAAACCACGCGGTTGATGCCGCGCACTTCGTTGATGATGCGGTTGGAAACTTTGGCCAATAGAGCATGGGGTAATTCCGCCCAGTGTGCGGTCATAAAATCCTGCGTTTGCACCGCGCGCAATGCCACCACCCATTCATAAGTGCGTCCATCACCCATCACGCCCACCGATTTGACTGGCAGAAATACCACGAATGCTTGTGAGGTTTTTTCGTACCAGGACTTGCCATGTTCGTCCTTGGTGGTATGCAGCTCTTCGATGAAAATGGCATCGGCACGACGCAGTAGTTCGGCGTATTCGTGTTTCACTTCACCCAAGATACGCACTCCCAGACCCGGCCCGGGAAAGGGATGGCGGTACACCATGTCGCGCGGCAAGCCGAGCGCTATGCCCAGTTCGCGCACTTCGTCCTTGAACAGTTCGCGTAATGGTTCCAGCAATTTGAGGTGCAAACTTTCCGGCAAGCCGCCGACATTGTGGTGTGATTTAATGGTGTGGGCTTTTTTTGTTTTCGCTCCGGCGGATTCGATCACATCGGGATAAATCGTTCCTTGTGCCAACCATTTTGCCTGTGGCAATTTCTTGGCCTCACGCTGAAATACTTCAACAAATTCCCGTCCGATTATTTTGCGCTTTTTCTCAGGGTCGGACACGCCGACCAGATGATGTAAAAACTCGGCGCTGGCATCCACGTGAATCACCTTCATGTGTAGGTTTCTGCCAAAGGTTTCCATCACTTGCTCGGCTTCATTTAAGCGCAACAGGCCATTGTCCACGAACACGCAAGTCAGTTGGTCGCCGATGGCGCGGTGGATCAACGCCGCCGCCACCGAGGAATCCACCCCGCCAGACAGGCCGAGTATCACTTCATCCTTGCCCACTTGCGCACGAATTTTTTCCACCGCTTCGTTGACATAATCCGGCATGTTCCAGTCCTGCGCACAGCCGCAAATGTCATGCGCGAAGCGGTTCAACATCGCTTTGCCCTGGTGAGTGTGGGTCACTTCGGGATGGAATTGCAGTGCGTAAAAACGCCGCGTTTCGTCTGCCATACCGGCTATGGGTGTCGCCGCATTGCTGGCAATCACCTTGAAGCCGGGCGGCAGTTTTGTCACCTTGTCGCCGTGGCTCATCCACACG
>JANPNS010000083.1:0-9259 GCA_031427575.1 Gallionellaceae bacterium | reverse complement strand
GTCATGCGCGCCAGCAGGTTGTCGCGGGTGATGCCGGCGTTGTTGACCAGAATCGAAATTTCGCCGTATTGTTTGCGTATCTCGCCGTGTACCTGGTCAATTTGTGCGCTGTCATTGACGTTCATCGCCATGCCACCGCCCTTGATGGCGGCCGCCGCCAGATATTCGCTGATCGCCTGCGCCCCTTTTTCGGTGGTTGCCGTGCCGATTACAACTGCGCCCTGCTTGCCCAGCTCCAGTGCGATACCTTGTCCGATGCCACGGGTGGCGCCCGTTATTAATGCGATTTGTCCCTGTAAATTCATTTCTTTCTCCTTGCGAATTATGCCAACGCAGCCATCGCTGCGTGCAAAGCCGCGCCATCATTCAGCGCCAAGGCTTGCTGGCTAGTGTCGATGCGCTTATTCAACCCGGCGAGCACTTTGCCCGGCGCGCATTCTACGTTGTGTGTCACGCCCTGCTTTCCGAAATATTGCACCGTTTCCACCCAGCGCACAGGTGAATACAGCTGACGCACCAGCGCATCCTTGATGGAAGCAGCGTCGGAGTAGCTTTTTACATCGGCGTTATGCAGCACCGGAATGGACGGTGCCAGTAACGACACATTGTTCAAGTATGCGCGCAGCTTGTCCGCCGCGCCGCGCAACAGGCTGCAATGGGATGGCACGCTCATGGGCAGCATCAGCGCGCGTTTCGCGCCTTTTGTTTTGGCCACTTCCATACCGCGTTCCACCGCTGCGCGGTTGCCGGCAATCACCACCTGCCCCGGCGAGTTGAAATTCACCGCTTCCAACACCTCGCCTTGCGCAGCTTCTATGCACACCGCGCGCACGCTGTCATCGTCCAGGCCGAGAATTGCGGCCATGCCACCCACCCCTTCCGGCACCGCCTGTTGCATGCACTCGGCGCGGTAGCGCACCAAAGGCAGGGCATCAACGAATTTAAGAGCGCCGCCCGCAACCAAGGCCGTGTATTCGCCCAGGCTGTGGCCAGCCAGCAATGCCGGTGTTGGGCCATTCTGGCTTTGCCAGGCGCGATATACCGCTACCCCGGCGGTGAGCATGATGGGCTGGGTATTGATTGTGGCGTTAAGTTCCGCGTCACTCCCTGCCGCAAGCAATTGCCACAGATCTTGATGCAAGGTGTCGGAAGCTTCGGCAAAAGTAGCGCGTACCACGGGGAAATCGGCATAGCCGTTCATCATGCCGTGCGCTTGCGAGCCTTGACCGGGGAAAACGAAAGCGAATTTAGTCATAATTTAATAGCTGGCAGCACCAGCTACAAGCTACCAGCGAATTAATATTGCACCCCAGGTAAAACCGCCACCCACCGCTTCCAGCAGCACATGCTGGCCGGGCTTTATACGTCCGTCTCGCACCGCAACATCAAGCGCCAGCGGAATGGAAGCAGCCGAGGTGTTGCCGTGGGTGGCAACGGTCACCACCACCTTGTCCATGCTCATGCCGAGTTTTTTGGCGGTCGCCTCCATGATGCGGATATTGGCTTGATGCGGAACCAGCCAATCTATGTCGGCACTGGTCATTTTATTTGCAGTCAGCACTTCTTCCACCACATCACTCAGCACCTTGACCGCAAATTTGAAGACACCTTTG
Source organism: Gallionellaceae bacterium (assembly GCA_031427575.1). Classification (GTDB taxonomy): domain Bacteria; phylum Pseudomonadota; class Gammaproteobacteria; order Burkholderiales; family Gallionellaceae; genus Nitrotoga. The sequence goes on along the minus strand of JANPNS010000083.1, from coordinate 7,646 downwards.
CCGTCCATTTCGATATACGGATTGCCAGAGATCGCTCCGTCACGAATATTACCCTTGGCGGAAAGCATGTCGCGGTAGCGGCCATCGGCATGCAGCCTGGACGACAGGATGCCCGCCGTTTCACTGGGCTGCAACACCACCGCGCCTGCACCGTCACCAAACAATACACAAGTAGACCGGTCTTCCCAGTTGAGTATGCGCGATAGCACCTCGGTGCCGACCACCAGGGCGTTGTGCGCCTGCCCGTTGCGAATGAACAGGTCAGCTGTGTTGAGCGCATAAATGAAACCACTGCATACGGCTTGTACATCAAATGCGGCACCCTGCCTGACGCCCAACTTGTCTTGCAGAATGCAGGCTGTGCTTGGAAAAATATGATCGGGCGAGGTGGTGGCAACGATGATCAGATCAATTTCATCGGCACTGAGGGCGGCCGCTGCAAGCGCACGACGACAGGCATGCAGCGCCAGATCGCTGGCCATTTCGTCATCAGCGGCCAAATGCCGCTGGACGATGCCGCTACGGCTGAATATCCACTCATGCGAAGTTTCAACTATTTTTTCCAGATCGAAATTGCTTAGCACCTTGGCGGGCAGGTAACTACCGGTGCCAGTAATTTTAGAGAATATCAAGAGGCCTCCACAACCGTCTGCTGGCGCGCGTGGTGCCATTTCTCTACGTGCTCGCTGATGTGATGCAGCATGCCGCCGCGGGCTTCTTCGGCGGCACGCTCGATGGCGCACAAAAAAGCATACGCATCGGCCGAGCCATGGCTTTTCAGCACAATGCCCTTCAACCCTAACAAGCTGGCGCCATTATAGCGGCGGGGATCAACACGGCGTCTGAATGCATTGAGCACCGGCATGGCAATCAGCCCGGCCAGCTTGGTGAAACTATTGCGGTTGAATTCCTCGCGCAAAAAACCACCCAGCATCTGTACCAGCCCCTCGGTCGTTTTAAGGGCGACATTGCCGACAAAACCATCACACACCACCACATCGGTCACTCCCTTGAAAACGTCATCGCCTTCAATGTTGCCATAAAAATTCAAATCGCTTTGCTGCAAAAGTTCGCCTGCCTGCTTAACCACCTCATTGCCCTTGATGTCTTCGCTGCCGATGTTAAGTAACCCTACCGTCGGATTATCTTTGTGCTCGATGGCACTGACCAGAGTGCTACCCATCAGGGCGAACTGCAACAAATGTTCGGCATTGCAATCCACGTTCGCGCCGAGATCGAGCATGCAAACTTGTCCCTTGCTGGTAGGCAGGAAGGATGCAATCGCCGGACGGTCTATGCCCGGCAGCATTTTAAGCACGTAACGCGCGGTCGCCATCAGTGCGCCGGTATTGCCGGCGCTGACGCAGGCCGCTGCTTCGCCATTCTTGACCAGATTAATCGCGACCCGCATTGAGGAGTCTTTTTTGTTGCGTAATACCAGCTGAGGAGATTCATCCATACCGACCACTTCACTGGCCGCATGAATACGCAAACGCGGCTCGATGGTTGAATGAGTGGTGCGCAACTCGGCGACACTGGGCATCCATAAGCGCATTGACTTGGGAGACCCGGCAATCGCTTTAATGGTGCTCAGCTCGGCCTCGATAGCGTCGGGTATACCCACCAGTACGATGGCATCATTCGGGTGTTGCCGCAGGTATTCCACCGCAGCAGGAACAGTTATGCGCGGACCATGGTCGCCGCCCATGGCATCTATGGCTATTGTGACATCCACCAGGCGGTCCTCGTAACGCTATATTTTAAGAACAAGGGGAGAGTTTTTAAGGAGATGCGCCTACCGTTGAGGGCGGGACGCATATCTTTAATACAAGAGAGCTTATTCGCCTTTGGTTTTGACAACTCTTTTGCCGCGATAGAAGCCGCTCGGGCTGATGTGATGACGCAAGTGCGGTTCGCCGGTGGATGGCTCCACCGCCAGAGCCGGGTTGGTCAGAAAATCGTGCGCGCGGTGCATGCCTCGTTTCGAGGGGGACTTCTTGTTCTGCTGGACAGCCATATTAACTCCTTAACAAAACCAATAAAACTACTTGTTTTTCAATTCAGCCAGTACCGCAAACGGGGTTTTCTCTGTCCGATCCATTGCTTCTGCTACATATTCTTCTATCGCGGGCCGACAGGTACCTATCGGATGTTTGGGTGCAAATGGCAGACTTAGCAGCAGCTCTTCCTCTATCAGCGCAAGCACGTCCAAGCGGGTATCAGCCGGAATGCTGTCTATCTCGTCTTCATCAACTGCTGCCTGATCCAGTTCATCCGCAGGCACCAGTACCAGTTGCGAAATCAGCTTCACCGGGTAACTGAAACCCTGTAAGCAGCGTTGGCAACGAAGCTGACACAGCCCATCAAGCACCACTTCCAGCATCGGCTTGCCGCCTCTGCTATGCAAACCGCGCAAAGCATAACTTATTTCCCCTGCGGGAGCAGCCAGCATATCCTGCAGCCTGGGCATATCAACCACCGGAATTTTACCCCGCGTTTCCCGGCTATTATAGGCAAAATCCTGACTATCTATGAATTGCCGTGCAAACATTTGGAAATTGCCGTGCAAACATAAGGCGCGCATGATATATATTTCGCACCCCTCTGTCAAAAAGACGCGTAAGGAATATTCTTGGACCAACTGCTTGTTCTTGCCTCTACCTCAATTTACCGCAGCGAGCTGCTGGGTCGGCTGAAAATCCCTTTTCAAATCGCCACCCCTGACATAGACGAAACGCCACTGGCTGGTGAAAGTGCCCAACAAACTGCATGGCGGCTTTCTCAAGGCAAGGCGCGTGCCGTGGTGACCCGCTATCCGGATGCGTTGATCATAGGCTCGGATCAAATCGCAGTATTGGACAAGCAGCACTTGGGGAAACCGCTCACCCATGAAAATGCGACACGCCAGTTGCGCGCCATGAGCGGCAAGAGCGTAACCTTTTATACTGCACTGAGTCTGTTGAATGCGCGCAATGGCGAGATGCAAACCGCAATTGCGGAGAATCGCGTGAGTTTTCGCGAGCTCAGTGATAGCGAAATTGAGGCCTACCTGCACAAAGAGCAACCTTACCATTGCGCAGGCAGCGCAAAGTCAGAGGGGCTGGGCATCGCGCTTATCAGCCGGATGGAAGGAGATGACCCGAATGCCCTGATAGGCCTGCCTCTGATTTTGTTGGTGACGATGCTCAGGAAACAGGGCATGCCAATTTTGTAGCGTGCTGTGACCCCTTAAGAATGAACCTGTTGCAGCAAGTTCGATAAATATAGTTGCGATGGCCCCGCATTTCTGGTATTAAGTCGCGTTTTAAATTTTTGTAGATTCCAATTTTTGCTCGTTTCTGGAGATATCTGAATGTCGGTACAAACCAAGCAGTCCCCCAAAAAGAAGTCAGCACCCCCTCCAAAACCTATTGCTCCTTACAATCCCAAAAAAGGGGAGGCTTATATGAGCCCCAAGCAGTTGGGCCATTTCCGCATTATTCTGAATAACATCAAGCTTGGGCTGGGTGAAGACATAGACCGCACGGTGCATACCATGCAGGACGAGGCTACCGTTTTTGCCGACCCGAATGATCGCGCCAGCCAGGAATCGGATATGGCTCTGGAGCTTCGTAATCGTGATCGCGAACGCAAGCTGATCAAAAAGATCGACGAAATGCTGGCCAAAATAGAAAGTGGTGATTATGGTTATTGCGAGAATTGTGGTGTAGAGATCGGGCTTAATCGCCTGGAAGCACGCCCGACCGCGACCTTGTGTATAGACTGCAAAACGCTGGATGAGATCCGCGAAAAGCAAGTCGCCAAGTAATCTTCATATTTCACGCCCCACAAAGAGGGCGGTTTATCCGCATGAAATCTTGTCGCCATCCTTTAGTCTTACTGTGTCACAAAGCGATCAAGGGATGCAGTACGAATGGCTTTAGATTCACATTAACCTAAAAACCGCAGCTCAAGCCACAGAGGTCACAGAGAACACAGAGTGATGCGTGGTTTCTCCACATTTCGCAGCTTCACCGAAAAGGTGAATCGCTCCCGTGTTACAACCGTTTGTTTTTTCTCTGTGATCTCTGTGATCTCTGTGGCTAACTGCTTTTTCTAGGATTAAAGCAGTTCGGTGCCCTTGCCCTCTCCCACTTCGTTATAATTAACCCCTTACGTTGCGCCCTTGCATTCCTTCGTACAGAATTTTATTCGGAGCCATTATCAATGCCGCCCAATACCGCATCACAGAACCTGTTTAATAGCCGCCAAACCTTCACCTTCGCCAGCGGCAAGTCTGGTGTATTGTATTCGTTGAAGGCACTGGAAGCGGCCGGGCTGGGCAATATTTCACGCCTGCCGGTTTGCATCCGTATCGTGCTCGAGTCAGTGCTGCGCAATTACGACGGTAAAAAAGTGACCGAGGCACATATCCGCCAACTCGCGGGCTGGCAGCCGAACGCACCCCGCACCGAAGAAATTCCCTTTGTCGTAGCGCGCATCGTGTTGCAGGATTTTACCGGCGTGCCGCTGCTGGTTGACCTCGCCGCGATGCGCGATGCCGCAGCCTTGATGGGCAAAGACCCGAAAATCATCGAGCCATTGGTGCCGGTTAATCTGGTGGTGGATCACTCGGTGCAGGTGGATCACTACAACAGCCCGGATGCTTTGAAACTAAACATGGAGCTGGAATTCGAACGCAACGCCGAACGCTACAAATTTATCAAATGGGGAATGCAGGCGTTCGATACTTTCAAAGTCGTGCCACCCGGCATTGGCATCGTGCACCAGGTTAATCTGGAATATCTGGCGCGCGGCGTACAACAAAAAGATGGTGTGTATTACCCGGACACGCTGGTCGGCACCGACAGCCACACCACCATGATAAACGGCATCGGCGTGGTGGCTGGGGCGTGGGCGGCATCGAGGCGGAAGCCGGCATGCTTGGTCAACCGGTATATTTCCTGACGCCTGATGTGGTCGGCATGCATCTCAAGGGCAAGCTGCACGAAGGCGTGACAGCGACTGACTTGGTGCTGACCGTCACCGAGTTGCTGCGTAAGCATAAAGTAGTCGGCAAATTCGTCGAGTTTTTTGGCGCGGGCACGGCGGCCCTTACCCTGCCGGATCGCGCCACCATTGCCAACATGGCGCCGGAATACGGCGCGACCATGGGTTTTTTTCCGGTGGATGATGTCACCGTGGCCTATCTGCGCAACACCGGACGCAGCGATGAGGAAGTGGATGCATTCGCCTCCTACTTCACGGCGCAAGGCTTGTATGGCATACCTGAAGCAGGACAAATTGATTATAGCAGCGTGGTAGAGCTGGATCTTGCCAGCATCGTGCCATCTCTAGCTGGCCCCAAGCGCCCGCAAGATCGCGTGCCACTATCCAGCATGAAGGAAACATTCAATAGCCTGTTCAGCCAATCTGTCACGGAAAACGGTTTCAACCGGCCTGCCGCCCAACTCCACCAACGTTACCCCATCCTGCATGCAGACGATAAGAACGTATGTGCCACCTCATCCGGTGGCGGCCTGCTGAACGGCAACAGCGCGCCCAGTGGCAAGCTTGCTCCCGGTAGCCGCAGCAGCAGCGCGGCGAGCGAAATTGAGATGATGGATAGTCATCCGACTGCAATACACAAACAAAGCACAGCGGAAACAACATCAGCATTGGAGATCGGCCACGGCGATGTGCTGATTGCCGCGATCACTTCCTGCACCAATACTTCCAACCCGAGCGTGTTGCTGACGGCCGGCTTGCTGGCAAAAAAAGCAGTCGAGCACGGTTTGCGCGTCAAGTCGCACATCAAGACCACACTCGCGCCCGGCTCACGCGTAGTCACCGCCTATTTGAAAAATGCCGGATTGTTGCCCTACCTGGAACAACTCGGATTCAGTGTGGCTGCCTACGGTTGCACCACTTGCATCGGCAATTCCGGGCCGCTTAACTCCAAGATCGAAGAGGCAATCGTTGCCAACGACATCATCGCGGCAGCCGTGCTGTCCGGCAACCGCAACTTTGAAGCACGCATACACGCCAATATCAAAGCCAATTTCCTGGCCAGCCCACCACTGGTGGTGGCCTATGCCATCGCCGGAAAAATGAACATCAATCTCGACACCGAGCCGCTCGGCACCGGCAAAAATGGCCAGCCAGTGTATTTAAAAGACATCTGGCCAAGCAGTGCGGAATTGCAGATGGTAAGCAAATTCGCCACTGACCCATCGCTGTATCGCTCACTGTATTCCGATTTGACCCGCGACCTGCCACTGTGGAACGCGATTTCCGCGCCGACCGGCGATCAGTACCAGTGGGATATCTCGACCTACATCGCCCGTCCGCCGTTCTTTGAACAGTTCGGCATGCACATTGACAGCATCGCGGAGATCCGCAATGCCAAGCCGCTGGCCATACTCGGCGATTCGGTCACCACCGACCATATTAGTCCAGCCGGCAGTTTTAATGCCCACAGCCCGGCCGGGAGCTATCTGCAAAGCCGTGGTGTGGCAATCAGGGATTTCAACAGCTATGGTGCGCGGCGCGGCAACCACGAAGTGATGATGCGCGGCACCCTTGCCAACGTGCGCATAAAAAACCTGATGCTGCCGGTCAATGCCGACGGCAGCCGCACCGAGGGTGGCTATACTTTGTATAACGGCGAGCTGATGCCGATTTACGATGCTGCGATGAAATACCTGGCTGTCGGCACACCGACCTTGATTTTCGCCGGGGAAGAATATGGCACCGGCTCCAGCCGCGACTGGGCGGCGAAAGGCACGCTGCTGCTCGGCGTGAAAGCGGTCATCGCCAAATCTTACGAGCGCATCCACCGCAGCAATCTAGTCGGTATGGGCGTGTTGCCGCTGCAATTCAAAGGGAGTGATAACGTCGCCGCACTAAATCTGAGCGGTGAGGAAAGCTTTGATATTAGCGGCATTGATAACACCTTAAGACCGCAACAAGATGTGTTGCTCAGTATCCATCGCCGTGATGGCAGCACCCAAACAGTGGCGCTACTGCTGCGCATCGACACTCCTATCGAGGTGGATTATTATCGACATGGCGGGATACTGCCATATGTGCTGCGCGAATTGATGTCTCAATAAGATTTACGTAGGGTGCGTTTACGCACCATTACAAATTGGAGGAAGAGATGACCACCAGAACAGAGCGCGATTCTTTCGGCCCCATTGAAGTTGCAGCAGACCGCCTGTGGGGCGCACAGACCCAGCGTTCGCTTGCACATTTCCATATCTCCTCCGAGCGCATGCCGGCAGAACTCATCCTCGCGCTGGCTTCGGTCAAGCGCGCATGTGCGCTGGTCAACCGCGATCTCGGCCTGCTGAATGAGGAGAAGGCGACCGCCATCATGCAGGCGGCGGATGAAGTGCTAGCCGGGCAACATACGGCTGAGTTTCCGCTTTCCGTGTGGCAGACCGGTTCGGGCACGCAGACCAATATGAACCTGAACGAAGTGCTTGCCAATCGTGCCTCGGAACTGCTTGGTGGCGTGCGCGGTGCAGCACGAAAAATACACCCCAACGACGACGTCAATCTCGGCCAATCATCCAACGACATCTTCCCCACCGCGATGCACGTCGCTGCCGTCATCGGCATCCGGCAAAAACTGCTGCCGGCATTAATCACACTGCGCAAAA
>JANPNS010000082.1:0-3118 GCA_031427575.1 Gallionellaceae bacterium | reverse complement strand
GCACCTCTAAAAATCCAAACTCCGTCGCGATACTGCGTTGCTCACAAAAAATTACTCCTTACATATCATACATATGCGGCGTCGCAATTTTTTGCTCGCGCCTTGTCTCGCTTAGGATTTTGAATTTTTAGAGGCGCCCTTCAGTGAGAGGGGAGGTTGCGGATTAAGGGGGGAGTGCGTTTCCTCGCCAAAAATCCAAAGCAGCAGGCCGGACAGAAACATCGAAATCGCCACGAACCAGAACGCCGCCTGTACCGAACCGCTGAAATGCGCGGCGATGCCCAGTCCCAGCGCGCCGATGCCATAGCCCAAGTCGCGCCAGAACCGATAGATGCCAATAGCCGAACCACGCCAGTCGGGATGCGAGATATCCGCCACGGCTGCGCTCAAGTTCGGATAAAGCAATGCCATGCCGAAGCCGGACACAGCCGCAGATAGCGACCACCACGCCACGCCCTCGCCCCACAACATCATCGCCACACCCGTGCCGCAGATCCACATACCCCAGACGTTGGGTTTGTGGCGACCGATACGATCGGACAGCTTGCCGGTGAAGAACTGCGAGCCGCCCCAGACGAATCCATAGGCGCCGACGATCCAGCCAATGTTGGGCAGGCTGATGCCGCGTTGGTAGAGGAAGACTGGATAGAATACCCAGACCAGAGCATCGACGAATTTTTCCACCAGTCCGGCCTGGCAGAGCGCGGCCATGCGCTTGTCGCGCCAGCTCATCAGCGAAAACACTTCCCAGGTTGTCGGATGTGTGCCGATGTTGGTCGGGTAGCGCGGCAGCAGGTCCGTGGACGGGCCGACCTTGTGTTTCGCCGCTTCGCTTTTTGCCCAGGGCAGCGTGTCCTTGACCCACAACAGAGTGAACAGGATGGCCAGTGATACCGTGGTCAGTCCGAAAACCAGCAGTCCGGTGCGCGCGCCCAGCGTCGTCGCCAGATACGCAGTGATGATGCCGGCCAGCGCGAGTCCGACATAGCCTGAGAATTCGTTCAAGCCTATGGTCAGCCCGCGCTGGTCGCGGCGGGTGATGTCGAGTTTCGAGGTCTGCGTCATCGACCAGGTCAGCCCCTGATTAACGCCGAGTAGCACGGTAGCGGCAACGATCCAGTTCCACGATGGCGCAAAATAAACCAGCAGCGGAATAGGGATCGCCACCAGCCAGCCCAGCAGTAGCACCTTCTTGCGGCCGATGCGTTCCGACAATCGCCCGGCCACAAAATTGAGCGTGCCTTTGACGAAGCCGAAGGCCACGACGAAGGCGGTAAGCAGCATGAAAGAATTTTTTGGCACGCCAAATTCAGACTCGGCCAGTGCCGGTACGACGGTGCGCATCATGCCGATGGTGAAACCCACCAGCAGGACTTGCAGCAACTGGTGCAGGAACTGGTCGAGGTTGACGCGGATGCCGTGACCCAGGTTGCCGTGAGCGGGTGTCATCGCTCAGCCCGCGATGTTGGCTGCGACGATGCTGTCCATATTGGCCGGACGCAGTGGAATTTCCTTAAGCAAGGATTCGATGAAGTCGTTCTTGCCCATCAGCAGTCCCGGATTGCAGCGTTTCTCAAACCCGATGGTTGAGGAAGGTTTGCCGGAAAGTCCCGCCCCGCAGACGCTGCCTGCCTGATGGCCGGGGAATATTTCGACTTCATTGGGCAAGGGCAGCAGTTTGTTTTGGATGCTGTCATACAGTACGGCAGCCATCTCGCGCTCCTTGCCCAGAAGGTCAGGGCGGCCAGTGGCTCCGACAAACAGGGTGTCACCGGTAACCACGAACCACGGCACGTCGCCCCGGCGCATGTCAGTCACCAGCAGGCAAATGCTGTCCGGTGTGTGTCCGGGGGTGTGTATGACCTCGACTTTGACGTTGCCGATGTCGAGTAGTTGACCGTCGTGCAATGGCTCAAACTCGAATTTGGCGCGGCCTTTGTTTGATTCATGCAGGCAATAAGGCGCGCCCACCATCTGCGCGAGTTTGCGCCCGCCAGAGTAATGGTCGGCATGGACGTGGGTATCGATAACATAGTTGATGGGAACCCCTGCTTTTCTGGCCTCCTCAATAAACCATTTCTCGTCGCCAGCGACGACATCGACCGCGACGGCCTTGCCTTTGCCGCCACAGCCGAAGAAATAGGACAGCGTGGATTCCTTGGTGGCCAGTTGCTTGGAGAACATTTTTGCCCCTTAAAAAACCAAAACCTTGTCCGCCCACGCGGTCCAATTGGTCAGCTCGGCAAGCGTGCTGCGGCGTGTGCCTTCGGCGAGATCGCTGTCGGCGATGCCGTGCGCGTCCATGCAGGTGCCACAGATGCCGACCGCGCCACCATGACGAATCACATTTCCGAGCATGTCCTCGACGCTATAGGGCGCCTCTAAAAATTCAAAATCCTAAGCGAGACAAGGCGCGAGCAAAAAATTGCGACGCCGCATATGTATGATATGTAAGGAGTAATTTTTTATGAGCAACGCAGTATCGCGACGGAGTTTGGATTTTTAGAGGTGCCCTATAGAAACTTTGCGGTACCTTTTGGTTGCGATGAGCAGCAGAGGCAGCATCACCCATCAGGAAAACATGAACCTCATTCGGATGCCCGGCCAAAAGTTTTTCGGAGCCTTCCTGCTTGGAAATGGCTCCGGCCAGGTGCAGGCCGTTGTAGGTGCGCTCGCTACCATAGGGAGCATCGTTAAGAATGAATAAAGTTTTCATGGCAACCCCGCGTGTTGATAACAATCTAATAAACACTGGATTGATTAAGCCACAAGTTGCAATAACAGTCAATATATACAACACTGTCATTGTTGCGCTAGAGTACGGTCTCTTATCTTTTGGATTGTTAACATGAACAATGCTCGAAAAACAAAAGACCTGCTGTATGAACAGGTTTCACGAATCGGCAAGGTATTCTCCAGCCCGAAGCGGCTGGAGTTGATCGAGTTGCTATGCCAGGGTGAAAAAACGGTGGAGGCGCTGGCGCGAGAGGCATCCATCAGCATGAAACTGGCCAGCGCCCATCTGCGCGAGTTGCGGTTTGCGCAACTGGTGGAAACCGAGCGGCGCGGCAAAAATATTTTTTATCGTCTCGCCGACAAGGCAGTGGCCGATTTATGG
>JANPNS010000081.1:0-2168 GCA_031427575.1 Gallionellaceae bacterium | reverse complement strand
GGCACCTCTAAAAATCCAACTTTCGTCGCCATACTGCGTTGCTCACAAAAAATTATTCCTTACATATCAAACATATGCTGCGTCACAATTTTTTGTTCGCGCCTTGTCTGGCTTAGAAATTTGAATTTTTAGAGGTGCCCTCAAATAAGTTGTGATAACTCGCATCGTTTGCCGCGCCGCGCATTCTATCATTCCCGCCCAGCGCGTTGATGCGGTCGGTGGTGTTGGTGCCATACAGACTTTTATCAACGGTGGTCACAAACCCGGTGACCGGGTCGGTGCTGCTGATAAGAGTGTCATCATCTTCGATGCCGCTGATATTAAACCCGCGCACCAGCAGTTCGGCGGTGCTCAGGGTCGTGCCATCGGCAAATTCGAATCTGCTGATGGACGAGCTGTTGAACACGTCGCCCAGGTTGAAATTCTGGGTACAGATTTTTTGGTTGACACAAGTAACATTTTTGTTATTATTCATATTGTGAATTATTCGATCCACTACTACAGCGAGCGGGTGCAGAAGGAGATTATCTGCTTGCCCGTCAGCTTGCAGGCGCGCTACATCGGGCTGACTAATCGTATGGGGGTGCGCGGTGCCAATCTGGGTGAGCCGCATACCAAGGCGATGGGGAATGGTTTGTTTGAGTTGCGTTTGATCGGGATTGAGGGCATTGCACGGGTATTTTATTGCACGTTGTCGGGCAAACGGATTGTGATGTTGCATGGCTTTGTGAAAAAAACTCAGAAGATGCCCATTTCTGAATTGGATATTGCCATTAGGCGTATGAAGGAGGTTAAAAATGCTGACGCACGATGAGTTAAAAGCCAGGATGTTGAAAAATCCTGCGGTTCGCAAAGAGTATGAGCGGCTGGAACGTGAAGAGTTCGCGTTGCTTGATTTATTGCTGGAAGCGCGGCACAAGGCCGGGCTGACCCAGGCCCAAGTGGCGGAGCGCATGGGCACCCATGCTTCTTCCATAGCGCGGATGGAACGCGCGCTGGCGTCCGGCAAACATTCACCTTCGATCGCCACGGTGCGGCGGTATCTTGCCGCCTGCGGTAGGAAGTTGGTGGTTAATACTCGTCCGGCATAGTCATCGCCCCGCAAAATATCGCTCCTCGCCCCGCCATCCAGCGCGTAAACAATGTCATTGCCGCCTTCGCCGAATATCACGTCGTAGCCGAACGAGTCCTAGGCACCGTCGTTGTTTTTGCAAGCATAGATGACGTCAGTTGCGCCGGTGGTTGGGTATTGTATTCCCTCCACCGGCTGAAAAAATCTGAACAGTCGTTAATCACCTTCCCATACGAGAATTGGATGTATTCTACGGAATTGTCGCCAGTCTCGGCAATGGCAGTTATGTCCCAAGAAAGGAAAATCATGGCCTCACCCCTGGATAAAACCGTACTTGATCAACTGTTCCTGGCTGCCCGCACGCATAACGCCTGGCAAGGCCGCCCGCTGCCAGATGAATTATTGCAGCGGCTCTACGACACCTTCCGCATGGGGCCGACATCGGCCAATTGTTGCCCGGCGCGTATTGTGTTTGTTAAATCACAAGTGGCCAAAGAAAAGCTCCAACCTGCTCTGGACGAGGGCAATCGCGCCAAGAGTTTGGCGGCACCGGTCACAGCGATTATTGGTTACGACATGAAATTCTATGAAAAAATGGGGCGGTTATTTCCCCATGTGCCGGATGCGAAGAGCTGGTTTAATAAGGACAAGCAGACTGCTTACACCGCTGCTTTTCGTAACGGCACCTTGCAGGGTGCTTATCTGATCGTGGCGGCACGCGCGCTTGGCCTGGACTGCGGGCCTATGTCCGGCTTCGACAATGCGCTGGTGAACCAACTGTTCTTTGGCGGAACCGACATTAAATCTAATTTTCTATGCAACCTCGGCTATGGCGATCCAATCGGAGTGCGTCCGCGCAGTCCGAGACTGGAATTTGATGAAGCCTGCCGCATAATTTGAGGGCACCTCTAAAAATTCAAAATCCTAAGCGAGACAAGGCGCGAGCAAAAAATTGCGACGCAGCATATATATAATATGTAAGGAGTGATTTTTTGTGAGTAACGCAGTATCGCGACGGAGTTTGGATTTTTTGAGATGCCCTATATGCTAATAGTTGAAAATTTACATGCGGGCTATGGCACGAGCGAAGTGCTGC
>JANPNS010000080.1:0-10016 GCA_031427575.1 Gallionellaceae bacterium | reverse complement strand
GGTGGCAAATATCACTTGCATGATCTGGTTATCGTTCACCACTTCATCTGCTTGAAATATGCCCTGCTCCACAGCCTTTTGATGCAAGCGCTCAAGATCCAGGCCAGCGCCGTCGTCGGTAAATTCGAATTCCACCTCATTATTTGACTGGCGCAGAGACAACTTGATTTCGCCTATGGCTGGTTTATTATTTTTGATGCGTTGTTCCGCACTTTCCATGCCGTGGTCGATGGAATTGCGCAGCATGTGCTCAAATGGCGCGGTCATCTTCTCCAGCATGCTGCGGTCCAGCTCTATTTCCCCGCCTTGCAACTCCAAATTAACCCGCTTGCCCAGCTCTTTGCCGGTGCGCCGTATGATGCGATACAAGCGTTCGTTGAGAGTGACAAATGGCACCATGCGTATCGACATTAAACTTTGCTGCAATTCGCGGTTAAGGTGTGCCTGTGCGGTCAAGGCCGCGCTTGTTTCGTCCAGATTTTTTAATAGCGCCTGTTGTACGGTTTGCACGTCATGCACACTTTCGTTCATGGAGCGCGTCAAATCCTGAAATTGGGTAAAGCGGTCAAATTCCAGCGGGTCAAATTGTTCTTCTGTTTCCTGGGACAAGGAGACGCGTGCCTGCATCTGTCCTTCCGCCTGGATTTCAATTTCTCGCAACTGTTTGCGCAACCGTTCTACGCTGTTGGTCAGTTCCTGCAAGCCGGTCTTGAAGGCGCGCAGTTCGCCCTCAATGCGCGAACGAGCCACGCTGATTTCACCCGCATCATTCACCAGGGCATCCACCATGTCGGAACGAACGCGCAGCATGGCCGCCGCCAACGCCCCCGAACTTACCTCAAATACCGGCAATTCAGCAGGCTGTGCGGCAATTTCCGGTGTTTCAATCCCGGCTTGTATTTCAATATTGGCGGGCGCGATGATCTTGGCAGGCTCACCACTACGCAGTTTTTCCAGGGCATTGCCGATACGATCAAAGAAATTTTCCAGCTCTTCCCAGAAGGCCGCGTCTTGCTGCGCTACGGGTTTGCCGACGTGGGTCTCGGTGAGGTGGGTCAGCTCACCCAGCCGCATCGCCCCTGCCATGCGGGCGCTACCTTTCAAGGTGTGCAGCGTGCGTTGCAGGTTACGGCCATAGGCCTCTTCCTTCGGGCGCTCCATCCAGGAGCGAAAATCACTGGAAATTTGCGTATAAAGATCAGCCGCCTCTTCCAAAAAGATTGGCAGCAACTGTTCGTCCAGATCATCGCGTACTACCCGCTCATTCGCGATCTCGCGCGCTACTGGCTCGGCCGAATCAGCCCGGGGAAGCGGCGCAATTTCGGCGGGTGCTTGAGGCATGAGCTTTTCTGTTCTGCTGACTGCGCTGGGTGGCGGCACTTGCGGCAAGCCGGATATCCCCGCCGTGTCGGCCTGCAGTTGAACGATCAGTTCCGGCTGCATTGGATATTTCCGATGACTGCTTACTGCCGAACTCATATCAGCCAGCGCGGACACCACCTTTTCCAACATGGTTAGCTGTTTCTCATGCAGCGTAAACGAACCGTCCATACGCGACTGCAGCCAGAATTCCAGGGCATGGGCGAGTTCAGCCACCTCGGCATGTCCCATGGCACGGTGCACGCCTCCCAGAGTATGGGCAGCACGCATGAAATCGTAGGGTATGGCTGGTGGATCGCTGGCGCGCAAGGTGGCCAGGTGACTCTGTAATGCCGCCACATTTTGCTCAGCCTCCTGGGTGGAGATACTGAATAGTTCGGGCGACATGCTGCTCGCCTCATCAGGCTCAAGCTTGGGTAGTGCCTTGATTTCCGCTGCAAATGTTAGCTCTGGCATAGACTCCAAATCCAACTTAAAACCAGGCACTGGTTCTGATTGCGCCACAGCGCTTGGCTCCACAGGCACGAACTCCAGATTCAATTCACTGCTCGCGAACTCTGGCTGCAAGTCAGAAATTGGCTGCGGGCTTAATTCCAGATTTAAATGAATGTCCGGTTCGAGCACGTCCTCAAAACTCAGCTCCGGCTTTGGTTCCAGCCCTGCCATAGCGCTTGGTTCCGGCTCCGGCTCAGCAATAGGCGCAGGCGGCGGCACAATAAGCGGCGGCTCGCTTGACGGTAATTCGATGCCGTTAACGATTTGTTGCGCCGTAGCAAGCAAAGCGGCATAGTCGAAGTCGGCAACTTCACCTTTGCCCAATTTGTCCACCCAGGCTTGGAATAGTCGCTCCCCATCGCCTATGAACTTCAGTAAAGACGGGGTGGCCGGTTTACCCTTGTCCAGCCATATGTTCATGGCGCTCTCCATGGCCCAGGCCACCGCGCCCAGATCGGTCAAGCCGACCATGCGGCCACTACCCTTCAGGGTATGGAAACCGCGCCGGATAGTGACTAATGGTTCGCGGCTTTCCACATGCAGTTGGCTGGTTTCCAGATTGGTGCGCAATATTTGCAGCACTTCTTGCGCCTCTTCCAGAAACACTTCCTGCATATCTTCGTCGCCCCCCCACCCTTCTTCTGCAGCGATGGCCGCTTCTGCCGCTGCAGCGGCAGCGGCAGGTATCGCTCTGGGAGAGGGTGCAACCGGGGCAGGCTCTGCGGCTGTCGATGCGAGGGCAGCTGGTTGTTGCGATGCCAACATGACTTGCAGCGCGGATTTCAATGGCACCACATCCGACTTCTGCCCGTGTGCCAGATTCTGCACATAAGCTTCCATCGCACTGAGTGCGAGGGCTACGCCACGCATTTCCGCAGGTGCCGGATTGCTGCCGGAGGCATAGCGCTCGACTGTCTGTTGCAGGGCACGCAATAACTGCTCGGCCTGGTCTAATGACAGCAGGTGCATGGCAGCCAGCACCTGATGCAACAACCGCCCCAGATGACTGACTTCGTCACGTTTGCCGGGGTCGCTGAAGAAAGCGTTCAGTCCCTGTTCAACGTGCTGCAGATTGCCCTGCATTTCGGTCGCGAGTGGTGCCAGTATCTTGCGCTTTTCCATTTCGGAATGCAGCGCAATCACCTCGGCGAATTGTTCCCTGTCCTCAGGGGTGCGCATCATGCTCGATTGCAGGCGCTGGCCCAGGATACGCGCTTGGTCGTGATAATTGCTGCCGAGATGGCTATACTGATCGATGCCGATTTCCAGTAACAGCATGGCCATTGCCATGTCCTGGGCGATGCGCTGTGCGCGTTCCGGCTCGACGCAATGAGCTGCCGCAGCGTGGATCTGATTACACAGGAATTGCAGGGTGTTGCGATCCAGGCCTTCGGCCAGTGCGCGCAATTGATCTATCTGCCCAATAAACTCCTGGCATGCCCTTGCATTATTACCCTGGGCATCATTACCTTGGCCATCATCACTCTGCAAACATTTTTCCCATGAATCTCGCGCCGCCCCCAGCTGGACGCGCATCTGATCCAGCACTTGCGCAGTTTGGCCAAGCGGGAGGGATGATTCATCAGGCAGATAATCGTCCAGTGCATAGGCCTGCTTGATACTGTCTACCAACTCGCTCACAACATGGCTACGCGCCAGCAAATACAACATTTCGCAGGTGGTTGCATAGCTATCTACCTGGCTCCCCTCAAGCAACGATTTCATTTGCATGTCAACGCGACTGAGCAAGCCCTTGGCATTCAATCCGGGTGGCGCGCCATCAAAAATCAGACAATCAAGCAGGCCGGTGGCTATCCACCAAAAAGCGCGCCGTTGGTCTTGCGCCACACAGCTCATCACGGTCACCACCGCAGCGCGCATATTTTGTAATGCCTCGGCTGGGTTAGTCTGGCGCAACCATTTCAACAAGGCCTGCTGATATTGGCTGCGCGCTGCTTTAATGCGCGCAGGCGCATCGGGTTGCAGCGGCACACCTAAAACGGAATGGGGCAGTTCGACATGCAATTCGGGGAAGAACAAATCAACTTCAAACGACATTTCCACGCCGCGCGCCTGCTGCAATTCCTGGTATTGATGGAACAGGCGTAATGCGGCGTTGCTGGCGCCGTCAATCAGCGCATCCAGATAATGGGCCAAGGCAATCAGTGAATGTTGGATTATGTCGCGGTGCGCAGCTGAGGGTGACAGCGACCCTGCGGCAAGTTCTTGCAGCAGCTTTTCTATTTCAGCGCTATATACCGTGATGCCATTCAGGGAAACCATCTGCAACACACCACACATGCGGTGCAGCTCGGTTAGGGCATTTTGCAGCGCTTGCTGGCCGGTTGCAGGCTCAGCAAAATAAAGAGCCAAATCGCGCCCTACCTGATCCAGTGAGCCGGTTATCCCTGGCATCACCGACAGCAATGGTAGCGGATTAAATTGCGCAGGATGGCTCATTGTGCCGCACTAGTGCAGTGTCTCTGAAATACATTGACTGATAAAAAAGCCCGCAATTTTGTCAGGCAAGGCGCGACGAGGCAGCGTAGTCGACACTACGCAACGAGGAGCAACGCCGCTTGGCGAAATTTCGGGCTTTTTTATGTTGAGATATTTCAGAGACACTGCACTGACTCCAATCACAGCTTGAAGCCGGAAACAGAGGCCTTCAAGCCAGTGGCCAGGTTGGCCAACTCAACCACCGAGTCGGCGGTGTGCTTGGTGCCTTCCGTCGTCTGCTCGGTTATGTCCAGGATACCCACCATGGTGGCGGCTACTTCACGCGCCATATCTGTCTGCACCTGGGTAGACACCGAAATGCTGTTAATCAGGCCGGCCAGCTCGCGCGAAACTTCCTCAATTTCACGCAACGACTGACCAGCAACATTGGACAGGTTTGCCCCCTCCACCACGCCGTGCGTGCTTTTTTCCATAGCTGCTATCGTATCCTGCGTATCGCCCTGTATGGTTTTAACCAGAGCTCCGATCTGCTTGGTCGCTTCAGCCGAGCGTTCCGCCAGACGTTGCACTTCCGCTGCCACCACCGAGAAGCCTCGTCCCGCTTCGCCAGCAGATGCCGCCTGAATGGCTGCGTTCAGCGCCAGCACATTGGTCTGTTCGGTAATATCGGAAATCAGTTCCACGATTTCACCGATTTCCTGTGAACTTTCGCCGAGCCGTTTGATACGCTTGGATGTTTCCTGAATCTGTTCACGAATTTCGTTCATGCCGATTATGGTGTTCTGCACCGCCTGGGCACCTTCTTCCGTCATTTCCAATGTTCTGCGCGCCACTTGCAGCGACTGCGTCGCGCTGGCATCCACTTCCTGAATGGATTTGCTAATCAGCCCCACCGCTTCGCTGGCATTGCGAATGTCGCCGGATTGTTTCTGCGTAGCGACCAGCAGGCCTTTTGAAATCACCTCGGCCGCGCCTGCTGCCTTGGTAACCTGCTCGGACACAGTTGTTATGCCAGACACCAGTTTACGCAACTCGTCAGTAGTGTAATTGACCGAGTCTGCAATTGCGCCGGTAATGTCCTCCGATACCGTCGCCTTGACTGTCAGGTCACCATCGGCCAGATCAGCCATTTCATTCATCAGGCGCAGGATCGCATCCTGATTGCGGCGGTTGGTGAGTTCAGCTTCCAGCGTGCGTCGCCTGGTGTCGTCCCGATAGACCTTGACCAGCAACATCAACAGCAGCAGCACCACAGAACCGGCAGCTGCCATCACGTAGCGGGTAACGCTGCCGGATAAACCGGATAGATATGCGTCAGTCAGTTTCTGCGCCAAGCCCAGAAACTGCTCACTGTCATCATGAATTTCCTTGCCAGCTTGCTGAGCGTTAAGCAGATTTTTTGCGTTTCCCATTATCGCTTCGGCTGAAATTCGGTAGCCATCAAACAAGGTGTTGATGCTGGTAATGAGCGGATCACTGCCCGGCAAAGTTGCCAGCACCTCGCCTGCTTCGACTACATCTGCGCCGAGCGCGCTTACCTGCGCGGCGCTCATCTCACTCCGCATGGCAGCAGCATCCTTGGCGATGCGCTCCACCAACAAACTGAAGCGTGCCGCGCGTTCGCGCGGTGCGCCATCAGAGCGCGCTACCAACTGCTTGACCTGGGAACGCAACTCCTGCCCCGTTGCATCTATCGCCGCAATCGAGCGATTAACCGTGACCAAGCTTGGCCGACCCTCTTCGATTGCAGCAGCGTCAGCCATGGTCTTGTTGGCATACACAGTCAGTTCATTCAGCGCCATGCGAGCCTTGCCGCTGGTTGCGGACAAGCTGCTGTCGCCCTTGTCAAGCAAGCCCAAAATGGCAGCGGTAACTTCCCGGCTCTGGGTTAATTCCTCGAATGCCCGCTGGTCACTGGACATGCTGCGTTCTGCCGCCTTCGCCATGCGCTGCGACAGCATCAACAGTCTGGAAGATTCCACCAGGTAACGTGTGCCATGCGCTGCGGCGCGAAAATCCAGATAAGCAGCGACCACCACCACCGACAGAAATACCAGCAACGCCCCGCCCAGTAATTGCAACTGCTTGCCTATAGCCAAGCGCCCGATGATGGGAATTTGTGACCCGCCTGCATTTTGTGCGGCCAATTTTCGCGACTTTTCGATTGCTTCGGACTGTTTGGTAGTAGGGGGTTTGGATGCCATTTGATTTCCTTCTCAAGGGGAACTGATCCCGGGTGTTTCATAAATTTGTGTGCTGATTACTAAAATCACGATTCAGGTCTAATTCCAATTCCTGATAGAAACGATAACAATCCAACCCGTTCGTGGTGAGCTTGTCGAACCACTTGGCCGTGCTAATACACCCTTCGACAAACTCAGGGCGAACGGTAGGTAAAAAATTATGGCCGTTTCTATCTGGAAATGGAATAACTCCAATTCCTGATAGAAACGATCACTGTGTTGGCTTCGTCTTCGGCTCCTAGCCGTACTGCATGTACTGTCTTCGTCGCCTCATCCGGGTCCCCCGGCCAAAAAATTTTCGGACGCGCCGCCTTGTGCTCCTTATCTATCCGGAACTGGAATAACTGCGCTACGGGGCATAGTTTGATTTGCCTTCATTGTAAGAGCATCTCTAAAAATTCAAAATCCCAAGCCAAACAAGGCGCAAAAAAAACTTTAGCGCGCCTCATATGTTTTATATGTAAGCGTTAAAAAAATTTGAGCAACGCAGTATCGCGACCGAGCTTGGATTTTTAGAGGTGCCCTTAAGGGCGCCTCTAAAAATTCAAAATCCTAAGCTAGGCAAGGCGCGAAATAAATTTTAACGCGCCGCATATGTTTGATATGTAAGCGTTAAAATTTATTGAGCAACGCAGCATCGCGACGGAGTTTGGATTTTTAGAGATGCCCTTAAAGCAATCCCAATGTTCCTCGCCTTATATCCCTATCTGTAAAAAATCCGGCTGCAACAATAATTGCGCCACCTCCAGCTTGCGCCACACCTGGCCCTGCTCGTCCTGGTAGCGCGCCTCCCCATCCTGCACCTCGTATTTCCAGTTCCTGGTATCGCGCAGACCCAATACGCGCGCCACCATCAGCCCCGCATTGCAGGCAAATTTAGGGCTGACCAGCAGGACACGGGTTTGCGTGCCCTCCGGGGTTTTGCTCTGCCCCATAAATGCCGCCAAATCGGCAATGCTGTACAAGTTGCCACGCACGTTAGCTACTCCGCCGTACCACGGCTGGGTGAGATGCACCGGGGTTATCTCAGGGAGTGGCAGCACTTCGCTTATTTCCTGCATTTCCACCAGCCAATAGTCAGAGCCCACTTGTATTCCCAGCGTGGAAATGCGGTCTCCCGCCACCTCTTTTTGCTGGATGCGGTCAATTATTTTCTGCTGAAACTCGCGCAGGCTGAAGCGCTTGGCCATAATTATCCTAAAGCCGCAATCTTGCTCAGCAAATCATTGGCATCCACCGGCTTGACCACATAATCCTTCGCGCCCTGGCGTAGTCCCCATACCTTATCCGTTTCCTGCCCCTTGGTGGTGCAAAGTATCACCGGGATGTGCTGCGTCGCCTCATCTTTGGTGATCGCGCGCGTTGCCTGAAAGCCATTCAACCCCGGCATCACCACATCCATTATGATCAGATCGGGCATTTCTGCCTTGGCTTGGGCAACCCCCGCCTCACCATCCTCAGCAAATACCACTTCCAAACCATGTTTGCGTAGTATCTCCCCAATAATATGGCGCTCGGTTGACGAATCATCCACGACCAGCACTTTTTTAATTGCCATAGTTTTCTTCTCCCTGCGTTTGCTGGGTATGCGTGATGACCGCCTCGATCAAACTTTTCTTGCTAAAAGGCTTGGTCAAGTATTGGTCTGATCCGACCAACTTGCCGCGCGCACGGTCGAACAGACTGTCCTTGCTGGTCAGCATGATAACCGGCGTATTTTTAAAATCCTGATGGTTTTTGATCAGGGCACAAGTCTGATAGCCATCCAGTCGCGGCATCATGACATCCACGAATATCACATCCGGCTTGTTATCGACTACTTTGGACAGCCCGTCAAATCCATCTTCTGCCAGCACGACTTCGCAACCCGCCTGTTTCAGGAAAATCTCCCCGCTACGTCGGATGGTATTACTGTCATCAATGAGCACCACTTTGATACCTGATAGTGGCATGCTTTCGTCCACGCTCATCTCCCTAAATTGTTGAACCGTATATCCAGCATTATTTTATCCCAGCTCTGAGAATCCCCGGATTGGGATGCTACCGCATTCCATACAGCGTGTTAACTGATATTTTAATTAATACCGCCAAAAACGCGGGGTAAAAATAATCAGCAAGGTAATAATTTCCAGCCGCCCGATCAGCATGGCCAAGGTACACACCCAAGTCTGGAGATCAGTCAGCACCCCATAGTTACTGGCCGGCCCTACTTGTCCTAAACCCGGGCCAAAATTATTGATGCACGCCAGTACCGCTGAAAACGCGGTGATGAAATCCAGCCCGCTGATTAGCAAGGTAAAGGTCAGCGTGACCACGCTCATGAAGTACAGGAAAATAAAACCCAGCACCGAAAGTACAATATTGTTGGCCACGACAAGACCACCAATTTTCATCGGGTTGATTACAGCCGGATGCAACAGCCGCAGGAATTCTCGCCCGGCTTGTTTGAACAAGATCAGGGTGCGGATCATTTTGATGCCGCCGCCGGTGGAGCCGGAACTGGCGACCGTACAGGCGAGGAACATCATCCACATCGGTGCGAAAATCGGCCACTGATTGAAATCCACGCTGGCATAACCGGAGCTGGTCGCGATGGATACCAGGTTGAAACTGGCATGGCGCAGTGCCGTCCAGAACACCGGATAGACATCCTGCCACCACAGGAATAGCGCGATCCCGACACAACTAAACAGTATCAGCCCGAGTGCGGCGACCGCCTCCGCATCATGCCGATAGGAAACAAGGCTCTTGCCGCGCCAGGCCAGGAAATGCGTGGCGAAATTAACTACCGCGATCAGCATAAACACGATTAGAACAAATTCGATCAGCGGCGAATTAAAATAGCCGATATTGGCATCGTGCGTGGAAAACCCGCCCAGCCCCATCGCAGAAAAGGCGTGGCAAACCGCATCCAGCCAGGACATGCCGGCCACCTTTAACGATACGATGCACGCTATGGTAATGCCGAGATAGACCAGCCACAGGTTGCGCGCCGTTTCGGTAATGCGCGGGGTGAGCGCGGCATCCTTCATCGGACCGGGTGTTTCAGCCTTGAACAACTGGCGGCCACCGACGCCCAGCAACGGCAGAATAGCCACCGCCAGCACGATGATGCCCATGCCGCCGACCCAGTTCAATTCGTGCCGCCACAGATTGATGGAGGGCGGCAGGCTATCCAGTCCGGTCAGCGTTGTTGCGCCGGTAGTGGTCATGCCGGACATGGTTTCAAAATAGGCATCGGTAAACGACAGGCCGTCAATCACCAGCAACAATGGTAAAGTGGCAAATACCGGCATCGCCGTCCACATCATTACCACCAGCAGATAGCCATGACGGATAGTCAGCTCTCCACGAAAACGGCGCGTCAGCAGCCACATCAGGTAGCCAGAGGCAAATGTCATCATCATCGCCAGCACAAAATCCACCAGCATGCCATCC
>JANPNS010000079.1:0-2798 GCA_031427575.1 Gallionellaceae bacterium | reverse complement strand
TCTCATTGTGATGCTTACGGGTATCGAATCGGTGGTCCCTAAAAATTGATATAAGAGTTGAAGCGACACCATAACCGATATTTTCGCCGTCATACTGATACCGCTTTATGTCATCAACCGAATTAAAAACAGGGGGAAAATCGGAAATCGTTGGCTTATAGGGAGGAAACTGTTTTAACTCAACATTTTTACCCGGATTTAGCACATCCCAACCATTCTTAAACTTGGAGCGGCACATGGCACATTGACTATTCATATGGCTCCGATTCCAATGGCAATTTGGAAGATTTCCGGAACACTGAAATACCCGGACAGAGTCACCGGATATCTCATGCTTGCGGATTAATTCCAGTTCGGTTTCAAAGATGGGCGTCGGGTTGCCTATATAGAAGAAAAATACTTTCATGCTTTGTTCTGCCTTACAGTAAAATAAATTTTCTCAAAAAAAATGGCTGAATATGTATTTAAAGTTAATCTTATGCGATCAAGGATCACATCAACATAGCGTCGCAGATGCTCATCTTTAGGGAAACGCCGATTAAGTCCGTTCGTGGTGAGTATTTTCCGTTCGCTCCTTCGATACACCGCGCTGGGCGCGGCACTCAGGACGAACGAAAAATGTATCGAACCATAATTTGGACTTAATCGGCGTTTCCTTAGTAATTTCATTCCAACAACTCCCACCTCATTGCTGTTCCGCGCTTTACATCTTGTTTTACTGATTTGCTCAACACATGCTCCAGATACTTCGTCGGCAGCCCTAGCCCAGGGCGAATCGCTCGGACATTCTCGCGTGTCAGCACATCCCCTGCCTTCATGTCTTGCACTATGTATAGTGAACGGCGAAACTGGGTAGATTTTTTCTCGGCCTCTGTCGGGCCATAGCTGACGTGCCCAAGAGCCTGCCAGGCCCGTTCGGTTTCCACCACAAGATGAACCATTTCGGCTGGTTCCATTGAAAACACGCTGTCCACTCCGCCATCAGCGCGGTTGAGTGTAAAGTGTTTTTCGATGACCGTTGCTCCCAGAGCAACGCTCGCCACCGACACCCCCACGCCCATGGTGTGGTCGGACAATCCCACTTCGCAACCGAACAGCTCGCGCAAATGTGGAATGGTCAGAATATTGGTGTTTTCTGCCGTGGCAGGGTAAGTGCTGGTGCACTTCAGCAGGATCAGATCCTTGCATCCCGCCTCACGCGCCGCGCGAACAGTTTCATCCAGTTCGGCCACGGTGGCCATGCCGGTGGAGATGATCAACGGCTTGCCCGTCGCGGCCACGCGGCGGATCAGCGGCAGGTCGGTATTTTCAAACGAAGCGATCTTGTAGCACGGCACATCTAGGCTTTCGAGAAAATCCACCGCCGTGCCGTCGAACGGCGTACTGAATGCAATGATGCCCAGTTCGCGCGCTCGATCGAAGATCGGCTTGTGCCATTCCCATGGAGTGTATGCCTCGCCGTAGAGCTTGTAGAGTGACGTGCCTGCCCACAGACTGCTGGGATCGCTGATGTGAAATTCGCGCTCGTCCAGATCGAGCGTCATTGTGTCGGGTGTGTAGGTCTGGATTTTCAGCGCATGCGCGCCCGTCTTGGCAGCAGCCTCGACGATTTCCAATGCTCGGTCCAGCGACTGGTTATGGTTGCCGGACATTTCGGCGATGATGAAGGGTGGGGCATCGGGGCCTATGGATCGGTGAGCAATTTGTATCATCTTGTAATTCGTCATTTAGTTGCCTCCGATACAAAACCACGCCCTTCCAGTTCTCGCCGCGATCGTTCCAGTTCCTCGATGATCAGTTTTTCGTCGGGCAAGACGGTCTGGTACTCGGCGGCTAGCACCTTGTTGGGCAAGTTGTCGAGGGCGTAATGAGCCTCGGCCACCCCTTTGTCGGCGCAGAGGATGAGACCCACTGGCGGGTTCTCGCCGGGCTTCATCCAATGCTCACGAGCATAATTGAGATAGAGGTGCATCTGGCCGGCATCGGCGTGGCTGAAGCGGCCGGCCTTGAGGTCGATGATGACCAGACAGCGTAGGCGGCGGTGAAAGAGGACCAAATCAACGCGGAACCATGTGTCGTCGAGACGCAGCCGCCGCTGGCGGCCAAGGAAAGTGAAGTCGTCGCCCAGTTCCAGCAGAAAGTCAGCGAGACGCTGTATCAACGTTTCCTCCAGATCACTCTCGGAATATTCGTCTTTGAGGGACAGAAACTCCAGCACGAAGGGATCCTTGATAGCCTCTTCGGGGGTCATCATGTCGTCTGGTTCGGCGCGCTCGGCCTTTTTCAGCATTGCTGCCTTATTCTTGGAAAGGGCGATCCGCTCGTAAAACTGGCTGTCAATCTGCCGTCCGAGTTGACGCACCGACCAACCGCAGCGCAGGGTCTCGGCTTCGTAAAAGGCGCGGGAAGCAGTGTTCCTGACGGACAGAAGACGGACATAGGCCGACCAAGGGAGCGGGAAACAAGCGGCGAGCGTGGCGAGGTCGGGGGATTGTGCAGAAGCAGTCTGCACAATTACTTTGGCAACCGATTTTTCAGACGGTGTCTGATAAATTGCGAGGGGTGAAGATTTTGCAGACACTGTCTGCAAAATCTGTTCGGCCGGCCATGCCAGATAGAAGGCTCGCATCTGCGTAAGGTTACGCCAAGCAAAACCTCGCCCGAATTGGCGTGTCAGGTGGTCGGGTTGCCAGTTTGGTCTTTGCGATTGGGCAGACCGGCCACCTAAAGAAGGCGGTATTGACGATTGGAAGAACCGCAAGTTGCTGGAGCCCGGTACCAACTATGAGTATAATGAT
>JANPNS010000078.1:0-21671 GCA_031427575.1 Gallionellaceae bacterium | reverse complement strand
ATTCAGCATGTCGGTATACAAAGAGAAGCCGATCTCCTGCATCTCACCGCTTTGCGATTCGCCCAGCACCTCGCCCGCGCCGCGTATTTCCAGATCGTGCATCGCGAGATAGAAGCCGCTGCCGAGCTGCTCCATCGCCTGTATGGCTTCCAGTCTTTTTCTGGCCTGTGCGGTGAGGCCTTCCACGCTGTCTACCAATAAATAAGCATAAGCCTGATGGTGCGAGCGGCCAACGCGGCCACGCAACTGGTGCAACTGCGCCAGGCCGAAACGGTCGGCGCGGTTCATGATGATGGTGTTGGCGCTGGGCACGTCGATGCCGGTCTCGATGATGGTGGTGCACAGCAGCACATTGAAGCGCTGCTGGTAAAAATCGCGCATTACCGCCTCCAGTTCACGCTCGGGCATCTGGCCGTGTGCTACGCGAATGCGCGCTTCCGGCAGCAGGTCGGTTAATTTCTCCGCCATGTTGGCGATGGTATCCACCTCGTTGTGCAGGAAATATATCTGCCCGCCGCGTTTCAGTTCGCGCAGCACCGCTTCGCGGATGACACCTTGGCTGGTGTTGCTGACAAAGGTCTTTATGGAAAGCCGCCGCTGCGGCGCGGTGGCAATCACCGAGAAGTCGCGCAAGCCCTCCAGCGACATCGCCAGCGTGCGCGGGATGGGTGTGGCGGTGAGGGTCAGGACATCTACTTCGGATCGCAGCGCCTTGAGCCGTTCCTTTTGTTGCACGCCGAAGCGATGTTCTTCGTCAATAATCACCAGGCCTAGATTGTGAAATTTCACACCCTTCTGGATGAGCTTGTGTGTGCCGATAATGATGTCGAGCTGGCCGCCCGCCATTTCCTGCAACGCCTGGGTCTGTTCCTTGGCGGAGCGGAAGCGCGACAGTTCGGTAATCTTGATCGGCCAGTCGGCGAAGCGGGTGGAGAAATTCTGGTAGTGTTGCTCGGCGAGTAGCGTGGTGGGCACCAGCACCGCCACCTGTTTGCCGTCCATAGCCGCGACGAAGGCGGCGCGCAGCGCGACTTCGGTTTTACCGAAGCCCACATCGCCGCAGATCAATCTATCCATGGGCTTGCCGCTTTGCAGGTCGGCTATGACTGCCTCAATCGCAGCGGCCTGGTCTGGCGTCTCTTCAAATTCGAAACCGGCGGCAAAAGCCTCATAGTCATGCGGCGTGAGCTTGAATTGGTGGCCCTTGCGCAAGGCGCGCTGGGCGTACAGATTCAGCAATTCGGCGGCAGTGTCGCGCACTTGCACCATGGCGCGGCGCTTGGCTTTGTCCCATGCGCCTGTGCCCAATTTATGCAGCGGTGCGCTATCCGATGGTCCGCCACTGTAGCGGCTGATCACATGCAATTGTGCCACCGGCACATACAGCTTGTCGCTGGCGGCATATTCCAGCAGCAGGAATTCGTTCTCGCCGTCGCCCAGATCAAGATTGAGCAAACCCTGATAGCGCGCGATGCCGTGCTGCTCATGCACCACCGGGTCGCCCGGCTTGAGCTCGGATAAATCGCGCAACATGCCTTCCACGTTGCTTTTTTTCGCGGCGCGCGCCATGCGGCTGCGCGGCTGCGCGGCATACAGTTCGCTTTCGGTGACGATAGCGAGCTGGTCATGCGGCAGGATAAAACCGTTTTGCAGCGCTGCGACGCTGAGCATGAATTTTTCGCAACTGGCGAGGAACTGCGCGTAGTCCTCACACAACGCAGGCGCCAAACCGTATGCATGCAGATAGCCCGCCATGATCTCGCGCCGCCCGAGGCTGTCGGCCAACAACAACACACGGCCATCGAAACCTTGCAGGAAATTCTGGAAGGCGTGCGTGGGAATTTCGGCGCGGCGGTTGACGGCGATGTCGGGCAGGGGAGCGGTGGGGCAGGGGGTGTGGTTTTTGGATACCCCTTCGTGTTCCTCCCTCTCCCCAACCCTCTCCCCAAGGGAGAGGGAGCTGGTGCTCCCCTCTTCCTTGGGGGAGAGGGGCTGGGGGAGGGGGTTGGGGAGAGGGAAGAACATCCACCCGCGCAAATTCCCTCACCCGTAAAAAAAACCGCTCCGCATCCAGAAACAACTCACGCGGTTCCAGCAAAGGCCTTTGCGGATCGCCGCGCAGCAGGTTGTAGCGCGACGCTGCATCCTTGGCAAAAGACGTGATGGCCTCGTCCACGTTGTGATGCAAACAGAGCGTGGCATGTTTGGGCAGATAATCGAACAGCGTGGCAGTGCGCTCGAAAAATAACGGCAGGTAATACTCGATACCGGCGGGCGCGATGCCCTTGCTTACGCCCTTGTAAATGCTTGCTTTGGACGGGTCGCCTTCGAAGCGCTCGCGAAAATTCTGGCGGAAGCGCGCCTGACCCGCTTCATCCAGTGGGAATTCGCGCGCCGGCAGTAAACGGATTTCCGCAACCGGGTAGATGGTGCGCTGTGTGTCCACATCGAAGGTAGTAATGGTGTCGATTTCGTCATCAAACAAATCGATGCGGTAAGGCACTGTGCTGCCCATGGGAAACAGATCAATGATGCCGCCACGCACGCAGTATTCGCCCGGGGTCAGCACTTGCTGCACGTGGCTGTAACCGGCCAGCGTGAGTTGTTCGCGCAAGCCGACTATGGCCAGCTTTTCACCGCGCTTGAGAAAGAAGGTATAGGCTGCCAGATATTCCACCGGCGGCAGCGGGTACAGCGCGGTGGTGAGTGGCACCAGTAACACATCGCACGAAGCGCTGCGAATATGATGCAGCGTCGCCAGCCGTTCCGAAACCAGATCCTGATGCGGCGAAAAGTGATCGTAAGGCAGTGTCTCCCAATCCGGCAGTAGATGCACGCGCAGTTGCGGCGCAAAAAACGGAATTTCCTCCACCAGTCGCTGCGCCTCCAGGGCGTTCGCGGCAATCACGACCAGGGGCGTGTGCTGAGCGGCGTATTGCGCCAGTGCCAGAGCATCGGATGAGCCGTAAAGCTGCGTGTAGCGAGGGCGAGGGTGGGTAGAAGAAAACAGCATGGACGATCTGGCCGGGCTACATTGCAAGGTGCGGCATTATAAATGGTCTACGACTGGTACAAATTGCCAGGATGCAGAATATGGGCACCTCTAAAAATCCAATTTTGCGAGCATCCGCTTCGCGGCTTGCCTGCTTACCCCACTTCGTCGTCATACTGCGTTACTCGCAAAAAATTACTCCTTACATATCACATATATGCTGCGTCGTAATTTTTTGCTCGCGCCTTGCCTGGCTTATAACCAGCCTGCGTGTGTTGTTGGGGCTTCAGCCCCTTACAACCACGGCGTGCCCCTTGCGGGTGAACTTGGCTACCGTCTTTTGGTGGCCTAGTGGAATGGCTAGTAGTTTCATCAGAAACTGAATTTTTAGAGGTGCCCATAATATTGTCCGGCCAGATGACTATTCGATTCCTTGGGAGTAATAAGGGCATGCCTTGGTGTTGGGTCAGTGCTTTCCCGCCCAAACCTGGCGCCGCCGTAACTTGGCCACTATCTCTGAGGCGGGCAGCGGTTTGCTGAAATAATATCCTTGATACTGTCCACATTTTCTATCCTTCAGGAAGGCAAGCTGCTCCGCAGTTTCCACGCCTTCGGCAATGACATTCATCTGCAGACTATGGGCCAAGGCGATAATGGCTGTGACTATGGCAGCATCGTCCGGATCCGAGGCGATGTCCAACACGAATGATTTATCTATTTTCAGGTTGTCGATCGGGAAGCGTTTCAGATAGCTGAGGCTGGAGTAGCCGGTACCAAAGTCATCTATGGAAATTTCCAGACCCAGATCACTTAGTTCCCGCAGCGTGGCAGCGACTTCATCGGTGTTTTCCATGAACACACTTTCGGTGATTTCCAGGGTTATATAGCGCGCCTCGACGCCACTTTCGTGCAGAATGCGGGCAATGGTCGCTGCCAGCGTATTCTTGCGGAATTGTTTGGCGGAAAGATTGATCGCCAGTGATGGTACGTCATATCCCTGATCCTGCCATAATTTTAACTGTGCACATGCCGATTTAAATACCCACTCACCTATAGGCACAATTAATCCAGTATCCTCAGCCAGCGGGATAAATTTGGCCGGTGAAATCATGCCGCGATTGGGATGCTGCCAGCGCAGCAATACTTCCATTCCAGTCAGCTCGCCGCTGACTATGTCGATCACGGGCTGGAAATGAAGTAGCAGTTCGTTGCGTTCCAAGGCATGGTGTAAATCCGTTCCTAAAGCCTGCTTTTCCATCGCCAGCTGATTCATTGCCGGTGCGAAAAACTGGTAGTTGTTGCGGCCTGATTCCTTGGCATGGTACATCGCGGTATCGCTGTTTTTCAGCAATGTATCCACGTCTTCCCCGTCTTCGGGGAAAATGGCAATACCGATACTGGCGCTTACATACAGCATGCTTTCATTGATCTGATATGGCTGCGTCAAAGCTGTTAATAGCGTCTGCCCCACTTTGCCGGCATCTTCGGCGTCGTCTATGTGGTGCAGCAACAGGATGAACTCATCCCCTCCCTGGCGTGCCACCGTGTCTTCCTGGCGTACGGATGAGACCAGCCTGTCGGCAACTGACCAAAGCAAAATATCGCCCACATTGTGTCCTAGCGTATCGTTGATGGTCTTGAATTGATCCAGGTCAATAAACAGTACTGCTGTCCTGATTTGGTTGCGGCGCACATGAGCCAGCACCTGTTGAAAGCGATCCTGAAGTAAATGGCGATTAGGCAAGCCGGTCAGTGGGTCGTAGTTAACCAAGTGCTGCATTTGCTTCTCGGCCATTTTGCGTTCAGCAATTTCAAGTTGCATGGTGCTGTTGGCTACCATCGTTTCCTGTTTCGCTCTGATCAGTCTGCGCACCAACGGTATCAGTAGCCAACGCAACAGCAACATACCGGCCAGAACCAATACGATCAGTAGCGGGATGATGAATTTCAACTGCCCGGTAACCGGGCTATACAGCTCGGACCGGTCGATTTTCAGCACCATGCCCAGACCCAGTGTGCCTACCGGCGCATATGCCGCGACCACGCGTTCGCGCCGGTAATCCAGTGCAGAGATAATGCCGGTTTTTCCTTCCAGGGCATATTTCATCGGCAATGCCTGGCCATCAATGACTAGAGGAAGTTTGAAAATTCCCTTGCTGTGCAGCGTAGAGGGGAAGCATTGCATACCCTGATCAACTGGCGCACAGACGGCAAGTTCGCTGGATTTTCCGGCTAACCCTGCAGCTGCTGCAAAAGCTTGACTCAGCTGCGGCAGGTTTTTTTCAGTTATGACGCGGCCGATGCGGCGCCCTTGTTGATCATGAATATCCATACTGACCTGCAGAATGAATTGGCCATCCCATAACAGGAAGGCAGGGCTTTTTGTATTCAGGGGGACACGCAACGCGGGTGTTTGGGAAAAGTGGCCAGCTCGAGCAACTTCCCGGTCCAACGCGCTGTAAAATGACACACCGATAAAACCTGTCGGAAGAAAGGACTGGGCAATCTGTTGCAGATTGATATGCTCTTTGACATTGCCATTATTTGGCTGGAGGTGTTGCAAGCCCTCAATCACGGTGAAACGGGTACTAACGGTTTGCGTGTTATTTATCCATACACCAATCTGGTCTTCAAACAAATGTATATTATTTAACAGCGACACTTCCAGAGTTTTGCTGAGTATGGATTGGGCTTTCTGCTGCATCAGGCCATAGACGGAAAAACCCGATGCCATGGTCAAAGTCGCCAGGATGAGCCCAACGATGATGCTGATTCTTTTGTCTTCGCTCTTCAGAGACATATTAATACTCCCAAATTTAGACTTTGATATTTTGTGACATCTAATTTTTAGAAATCCCTAGAAGCCGTCATCAATTACTATCCCTTGCCCATGCAATCTGCCCAGTTATTCGGCGTTTCATAGATGCGCACGCGTTGCAGTTGCAGATGGTTGCCATAGTTGTGGCGGTAAGCGCCGTTAAGCACATTGAATGCGTGCAGGGCGAGGTTTTCGGCGGTGGGCGGCACATCCAGCACTACCGTCTTGTGATTAGGCAGTGTGTTTAAAAAGTCCAGCACGACGCGGTCACCGCGATATACCAGAAAGGCGTGATCCCATGCGTCCACCAGTTGTTCCTTGGCGATGCGCTTTACTTCAGAATAATCCATAACCATGCCCTGTTCGGATACGCCTTCGGTGGTGATGATATCGCCGGACAGGGTGACTTCGATGGCATAGCGATGGCCGTGCAGATGCCGGCATTGGCTGGTATGGCTGGGAATGCGGTGACCGGCATCGAATTCTAGCCTTCGGGTAATTTGCATGGTGGGTGGGTGCATTTAAATGTTGGCAGATTATATCTTGAATGATGAAACTGCGTGGCGCAAGGCGCGCAGCGCTTGCGACCCTTCCCGGTTTTCATTGGCCAGCTTGTCCTGAGCTTGTCGCAGTGGGGCAGGCTGAGAGAGGTAATAGCGCAACGCCAGATAACGTGCGGTGATGTTCCGGATGGCGTCCGCATACTGCGGTTTGAGTTGTATGGCGCGTGCGGCGAAGTCTTGCGCGCCCTCATGAGCGGCGCGTGCTATGCCGACACGCGCCAGTTTGCGGCAGTATTTCAGATACTGCTGCTGTACCGCATCGGTATTGCGCAGCGCCATGCGGTGTAGCATAAACAAGGCAATCAGACCGACCAGCAGTGCTGCGCTACCCAACATGCTGAGCGCCATTTTCATTGAGGTAATGGATTCCATGCCCAAACGCGAAAGAAAGGCAAATTGCCGCTCCGGGTCGTAGCCCAGCACCCACTGATTCCACTGGTTGGTCAGCGCATCCAGGTTAAAGCGCAAGCTGCGCAGCCAGGGTGACTGCGTGCGTGCCAGAAAGGACAGTGCCGCACTATCCGGCATGGCAGCGGCGAGACCACTCTGTATTCGTTCCGGGGAAATGGCGGCGGTGGGGTCGATACGCACCCAGCCGCGCCCGGCCAGCCATACCTCAGCCCAAGCGTGGGCATCGGACTGGCGCACGATGTAGTAATGGCCGAAGTCGTTGTATTCGGCACCCTGATAGCCGGTTACCACACGCGCCGGTATGCTCGCCGCGCGCATCAGAAAAACAAAGCTGGAAGCGTAGTGTTCACAGAAGCCCTGGCGCGTTTCGAACATGAAATCGTCCACCGAGTGTTTGCCCAGTAGTGGCGGCTGCAAGGTATATTGAAAGTTCTCGCGGTTAAAGTGGGTGAGTGCCGCGCGTATGACGGCATCGTCACTGTGAAAATTACTGCGCCATTGTGCGGCGAGCTGCAGTGCGCGCGGATTAAGTCTGGTCGGCAGGCGCAATGCGCGCTGCAATTGCTGTGGCTCTTCTTCGACATTGGCGCGATAGCCCAGTTGCGAGTGCGCGCTATAGCGCACACGTGCGGTGACCGGAAGTTTTTGCAGCAATTGAAAGTCGTCAGTCATGCCAGCCGGAATCGAAATCTGTGTGGGCAGTTCCAGCGCAAACAGCCAGGTTTTGCTATGCGGCTCCAGCGTCACCGTATAATCAACTGGCTTGTCCAGATGGTCCAGTTGTGCCGGTTTGCTGTGCACCGATTGGCCTTTTGTCCAGGTGCGGCCATCGAAATCCCATAGCACGGGTCCGCGCCAATACATTTGTTCGTGCAGCGGCGGCTGGCCGGTGAAGCTGACGCGGAAGGCCACCGCCTCGGACAATGACAGCCTGCTCAAACTGCCCGGCGACATGGTGTCGTCCAGCCCGCTTGTGGCATAAGCATCTAGCGGTAAACCCCACAATGGCCCTTGTACGCGCGGGAACAAGATGAACAAAATCAGCATCAGCGGAATCGCCTGTAGCAACAACAGGCCAGCAATGCGCAGGCGTGGGCCGAGGGCGAGGGCATCGGTTTGTATATGCACCCAGGTGGCCATGATGACCATGAGCGTGGCGAACATGTACAGCGCGGTGGGAATGCTTTGCGAATAAAAAAAGTTGGTGATGATGATGAAACAGGAAAGGTAGATCAGCACCGTGGCATCGCGTACTGCACGCAGTTCCAGCAGTTTGAGCACGGCCAGCAGGATCAGCAAAGTGACACCGACCTCGCGTCCGAACATCGAGCGGAAACTGATGGCGGTGGCCAGCACGCTGGCAAGCGTGATGGTGAGCAAAAGCCAGCGCGCAGGCGGCGGGTTACCGCTGTAGGTGAGGGTGACACGCCATGCCAGCAAAGTCGAGCAGAGTGCGCTGACCCACAGCGGCAGATGATCCGCATGTGGTGCACTGACCAGAAAAATGCAGGCAGTGAGGCCGTAGATGAGGGATTTATTCATGATTTCCCTCTCCCCCAGCCGGCTTCGCCCCCCTCGCTATGCTCTCCCCGTAAACGTGAGAGGGGTTGGGGAGAGGGTTGCTCTGCTGCGGCAAGTTAAACAGCGCCAGCGCACGCAGGCATTCGGCGCGATGTGAGCTGCCATTTTGCGGCGCGGTCTCGCTATCCGGCAGGCGCAATCCATAGTGCAAGCCTAGCGTCTCTGCATCCACTACCCAGCGCGCAAGCAGTTCCAGTTTTCGCTCGATTGCGATATTCGGCAACAGTGCCCAATCCAGCCAAAGCTCTTGTCCCTGTTGTGCAGAAAACTGCTTGACCTGCAGCCCCTGTTCACGCGCCAAAGCCTTCCATGCGACGCGCGCCCATGGGTCGCCCGCTACATAGTTGCGCAGGCCGGAGAAGTCCTCGTCACCTGCCGCCATCATTTTGCCGGTGCCGTCCTGCGCGGAGGCGGCAGGCAAGGGATGGGGTGCGGCAGGTTTGGGATAGACCAGACCGCGCACGTCAAAGTGGAGGTAAGACCATGCGTGAAAAAGTCCGAGCGGGAACTCGGTATATAGCGTCAAGCGTCCGCTATCCAGCCAGCCGCGCTGCCGTGCCGGAATGGCAAGATGGATGGCAGTAGAACTTTGCACGGGCAGATCGAACACCGTGCGATGTCCGTCATCATCGTGCAGGTGGATCTGATAGCGCACCAGCCTGCCGGGATTATGAAAGTGAAATAGGAAGCTTGCCTGTTCGCCGGCGAATACCGGCGCAACATGTCCCGCGTGTACCTCGATCCATGCCATGTTGCGGAAGGCATGCAACATGGACATGCCGCCGGTGGTGGCAAGCAGGAAAGTGAGAACGTAACCCAAGCTCAAGTTGTAGTTGATGACGCCCAGCAACATCAGCAGCAGTACGAAAGCGAAGCCCAAACCCCAGCGTGTCGGCAGAATGTAGATGCGGCGCTGATTGAGCAGCACCGTGCCGGTCTCGACGGTACGTCGGAACGCCCAGTTGCGGAATAGTTGTTTGAGTGTGGCGAACACGCTAGTCACATGTCAGTTAAGTCTTTGCAATTTTTTGAGAAGAATGTTCGCGCCAAGACGCAAAGGCGCAAAGAAAATCAACCCAAGATTTTTGCTTTTCTTTGCGCCTTTGCGTCTTGGCGCGAGAATGTTTTTTGGTTCCGGCTCGTCCAGCCTAGGGAATAGCCACCGCCTCGATCAACTCGCGCGCCAATTTGTCGCCATCCGCAACCTGGGTGTCCTGCGTCTTTGCAGGCGGTGGCTGGCGACACCCGGCAATACTGCCTGCACATCTTCCGGGATGACTGCATTGCGTTCATCCAGCACCGCCCAGGCACGTGCGGCGGCAAGCAATGACAGCCCGGCGCGCGGCGAGAGTCCATGCACATAGCGCGCCGATTCGCGCGTGTGGCGCAGGATGGCTTGCACATAATCGAGCAGAGCGGGGGAGACGAACACTTGTTTGACCTGTTGTTGCAAGGTCAGCAGTTCGTCCGCCGTCATTTGCGGCGTGAGCTTGGCCACAATCTCGCGCCGCTCCACGCCGGCGAGCAGATTGCGCTCTGCATGCGCGTCTGGGTACCCTAGCTTGATGCGCAGCAGAAAGCGATCCAGTTGTGATTCCGGCAGCGGATAAGTACCGACCTGATGCGTGGGGTTTTGTGTGGCGATAACGAAGAAGGGTGAGGGTAGCGGTCGCGTGACGCCTTCCATGGTGACCTGTTGTTCCTCCATCGCTTCCAGCAATGCGCTCTGGGTTTTAGGTGTAGCGCGGTTTACTTCGTCGGCCAGCACTATTTGCGCGAAAATCGGTCCAGGGTGAAACTTGAATGCCGCGCTGTCGCGCTGGAACACCGATACGCCGAGAATGTCCGCCGGCAGCATGTCACTGGTGAACTGAATGCGCTGGAACTGCAAGCCGAGAGAACGTGCCAGCACATGTGCCAGCGTAGTTTTGCCTACACCAGGGATGTCTTCAATCAGCAAATGTCCGCGCGCCAGCATGCAGGCCAGCGCCAGCCTTATTTGGTGGGGCTTGCCGAGAATGACCTGTTCGGTTTGGTGGAGGACGTTTTTTAGAGAGTGGCTCATGGTTTATTGGTAGGGGCGTAAGGCATTACGCCCTTATTGTTGGTGAGGAGAGAGGGCGTATGCCATACGCCCCTACGGATGTAATGTTCACAACAAAATCGCCGCAATCACCTTACGGTCTTCGCCCATCAAAATGTTGTAGGTGCGGCAGGCGGCAGCCGTATCCATGCATTCCACACCGATGCCGGACGCAGTCAATTGCTGATACAGGCGCGGATGCGGAAAGCGTTGCTTGGTTCCGGTGCCCAGCAGCAGTATCTCCGGTTTGAGGGTAAACAGGTAGGCGAAGTGGGCTTCGCCCAAGGTATCGAATTCTTGTGCTGGCCAATCAGTGAACACCTGTTCCGGCGAGACCACGATGGAATGCTCAAAGCGCTGGCCGCTGACCATGACATAGCCGTCACCATGGGCGGTGAAAAGTTTTTGGGTTGTGCTGGTGTGCAGATGTAGTTTCAAACGCTGGCTCCATTTATTGCCCGGTTAATTTGCTGACCTGGTTATTTGCTGACTGGGGCGTGCTCGGATAGAATTGCGCCCTTTGCAGCCTGTGGTTCAAGGTAGCGATGAACCGATTCTACCGGATTCACCCAAGCTTGGAATAACAGAAATTTAAGCCTGATTTGAAAGACCAACGTGAAGCGATCTGACAGCACTC
Organism: Gallionellaceae bacterium; assembly: GCA_031427575.1. Taxonomy (GTDB): domain Bacteria; phylum Pseudomonadota; class Gammaproteobacteria; order Burkholderiales; family Gallionellaceae; genus Nitrotoga. Next base: position 10,586 of record JANPNS010000078.1, on the reverse strand, counting down.
ATATTGAAGCCGTGCCACCGGTACTGAAATCCAGCAAGCTGGCCAGTGTCTGCTATGACATTCGCGGCCCGGTGATGGCGCGCGCCAAGCAGATGGAAGAAGATGGGCAGCGCATCATCAAGCTGAACATCGGCAACCTGGCGCCGTTCGGTTTCGAAGTGCCGGAGGAGATTCAGCAGGATGTCATTCGTAACCTGCACGATGCCTCCGGCTATTCCGATTCCAAAGGCCTGTTCGCCGCGCGCAAGGCGATCATGCACTACGCCCAGCAAAAGAATATTGCCGGGGTGGGGCTGGAGGATATTTTCATCGGCAATGGCGCATCCGAGCTGATCGTGATGTCCATGCAAGGGCTGCTCAATACCGGCGATGAGGTGCTGGTACCGGCGCCGGATTATCCGCTATGGACGGCGGCGGTGACACTGGCGGGCGGCACGCCGCGCCACAATCTGTGCGACGAGCAGAACGGCTGGTTGCCTGACCTGGACGACATCCGCAAAAAAATAACACCCAGCACCCGCGCCATTATTCTCATCAACCCCAACAATCCGACCGGCGCGCTGTACCCGGTTCCCTTGTTGCAGGAGATCATCAAGATTGCGCGGCAGAACCGGCTGATCGTGTTCGCCGATGAGATTTACGACAAGATGCTGTATGACGGCGAGACGCATACTTCGATTGCTGCGCTGGCGGATGATATTTTATTTGTCACCTTTAACGGCCTGTCCAAAAATTACCGCGCCTGTGGCTATCGCGCCGGCTGGATGATGGTGTCGGGCGAAAAGAAACATGCCCAGGATTATATTGATGGCCTCAACATTCTGGCCTCGATGCGGCTGTGTTCCAATGTGCCGGGGCAATTCGCCATTCAGACTGCGCTGGGCGGCTATCAGAGCATCAACGATCTGGTCGCACCCGGCGGTCGGCTGTGCAAACAGCGTGACTTGGCGTACCAATTTCTGACCGCTATTCCGGGCGTAACCTGTGTCAAGCCGAAAGCCGCGCTGTACCTGTTCCCGCGCCTGGACCCGAAGATGTACCCGATAGCCGACGACCAGAAATTTATTCTTGAATTACTGGAAACCGAAAAAGTGCTGGTGGTGCAGGGCAGCGGTTTCAATTGGCCGCACCCGGATCACTTCCGCGTGGTATTCCTGCCCAACGCGGATGATCTGACCGAGGCGATGGGGCGCATCGCAAGGTTTTTGGAAATGTATCGAAAGCGTCACGGAACATAACGTAGGGCCGTATGGCAATACGCCCTTGATGGCAAAATATGCATAAAAGGGCGTATTGCCATATGCCCCTACAAGGAATTCAAATGAAACCAATGAACGTAGGTCTGCTGGGTATCGGCACAGTCGGTGCCGGTACTTTTACTGTGCTGGAGCGCAACGCGCAAGAAATTTCCCGCCGTGCCGGGCGTCCGATACGGATTACTGTTGTGGCAGACAAGAACATTGAACGCGCCAAGGAAATAACGCACGGTGCCTGCCGCGTAACGGATGATGCCTTTGCCGTGGTGAGTGACCCGGAAGTGGATATTGTCATCGAATTGATCGGCGGTTACGGGGTGGCGAAGGAGCTGGTGCTCAAGGCTATCGCCAACGGCAAGCATATAGTCACCGCCAACAAGGCGCTGCTCGCCACCCATGGCAACGAGATTTTTGCCGCAGCACAAGCCAAGGGCGTGATGGTTGGATTTGAGGCGGCGGTGGCCGGCGGCATCCCGATTATCAAGGCGGTGCGCGAAGGCTTGAGCGCGAACCGTATCGAATGGATCGCCGGAATTATCAACGGCACCACCAACTTCATCCTGTCCGAAATGCGCGACAAGGGCTTGAGCTTCGATGCCGTGCTGAAAGAGGCGCAGCGTCTGGGCTACGCCGAGGCCGATCCGACCTTCGACATTGAAGGCGTGGACGCGGCGCACAAGATCACGATACTTTCTGCGTTGGCGTTCGGCATCCCGATGCAGTTCGATAAAGCCTATATCGAGGGAATATCAAAACTTGATGCAACCGACATTGACTATGCCGAGCAGCTCGGCTATCGCATCAAGCTGCTGGGCATCACCAAGCGCACAGAGGCAGGAGTTGAGCTGCGCGTGCATCCCACGCTAATTCCCGCCAAACGCCTGATCGCCAACGTGGAAGGCGCAATGAACGCGGTGCTGGTGCAGGGCGATGCAGTCGGCGCCACGATGTATTACGGCAAGGGCGCAGGCGCCGAGCCGACCGCCAGTGCGGTGATTGCCGACCTGGTGGACGTGACGCGCATGCACACTGCCGACCCGGAACATCGCGTGCCGCATCTGGCATTCCAGCCGGATCAGCTGGTCGATCTGCCCATACTGCCGATAGAGCAGGTGGTGACCAGTTTTTATCTGCGGCTGCGGGTGCAGGATGAACCCGGCGTGCTGGCCGAAATCATGCGCGTGCTGGCCGATGAAAAGATTTCAATCGATGCGGTGATCCAGAAGGAACCGGGCGAGGGGGAAGACGAAGCGGACTTGATTCTGCTGACCCACTTGACACTCGAGAAACGTATCAATGCCGCCCTTGCCAGACTGGAAAAATTATCCGTGGTGGTCGGCACGATGACGCGCATTCGTATGGAAACTTTGGGCAAATGAACCGCCAATTCCCTTCCCCCTCGCTGCGCTCTCCCCCCGCTGCAAGGGGGAAGGGACTTGAGAGTATGAGGACGTACAATGAAATACATCTCCACCCGCGGCCATGCGCCCGCGAAAAACTTCACTGAAATTCTGTTGGGTGGCTTGGCCCCCGATGGCGGGCTGTACCTGCCGGAAAAATATCCGCTGGTGACGCGCGCCGAGCTGGATGCGTGGCGTACACTGTCTTATCCCGACCTGGCTTTTGCGCTGCTGTCGAAATTTGCAACCGACATTCCTCCCGCCGACCTCAAGGCCATCGTCAGCAAAACCTACACCGCCAAGGTGTACAGAAATGGCCGTGCTGACAGCGATGCCGCGCAGATTACGCCGCTGCGGACGCTGCAATCTGGCCTGCATATTCTGGAATTATCCAACGGCCCGACACTGGCGTTCAAGGACATGGCCATGCAGTTGCTCGGCAACTTGTTCGAGTATGTTTTGGACAAGCAGCACGATGAACTGAACATTCTGGGCGCCACCTCCGGCGATACCGGCTCTGCTGCAGAATATGCCATGCGTGGCAAGCGCGGCATCCGCGTGTTCATGTTGTCGCCGCATGGCAAGATGAGCGCTTTTCAGCGCGCGCAGATGTATTCGCTGCAAGACCCCAACATTTTCAACATCGCCATTCGCGGAGTATTTGACCAGGCGCAGGACATGGTCAAGGCGGTATCCAACGACCACGCCTTCAAGGCCAAATACAAAATCGGCACGGTCAACTCCATCAACTGGGCGCGTGTGTCGGCGCAAATTATTTACTACTTCAAAGGCTATTTTGCCGCGACACTATCCAACGACGAGCAGGTCGCGTTCTCGGTACCTTCCGGCAACTTCGGCAACATCTGCGCCGGACACATCGCGCGCATGATGGGCTTGCCCATCGCCCAGTTGATACTTGCCACCAATGAGAACGACGTGCTGGACGAATTTTTTCGTACTGGTGCTTATCGTCCGCGCACGACTGCGCACACTTACGAAACCAGCAGCCCGTCGATGGATATTTCCAAAGCCTCCAACTTCGAGCGCTTCGTGTTTGATCTGGTCGGACGTGATGGCGCTAAGGTACGCGAGTTCTGGAGTCAGGTAGAGGCGGGTGGTGCATTCGATATTGCGGGGACACCGTATTGGTCAGCGCTGGCGAAATTCGGTTTTGTTTCCGGCAAGAGCACACACGCCGACCGCTTGCACACCATACGCGAGCTGTGGCAAAAATACGGCGTGATGGTAGACACGCACACTGCCGATGGCATCAAGGTCGGCCTGGAACAGCGTCACCCCGGCTTGCCACTAATCTGCCTGGAAACCGCGCTGCCAGCCAAGTTTGAAGAAACCATAGTCGAAGCCTTGGGACGCAAACCGGAACGGCCTGCCGCGATGCAAGGCATAGAAGATTTGCCGCAGCGCGTGGAGGTAATGGACACGGATGTGACCAGGCTCAAAGCATACATTGCGGCGCATGTACCGAATTAATGTCGCTGTCGCATAACTATCATTTTGATGAGGTTAGAATAGCGTATGGATATTCTCTCAGTTCTAAAATCTTTGCCCCGACTTAACAGGCTGGTTTTGCTTATCGGGTTGCTGGGTATAGCTGCCGGAGCCGTAGGCATCAATCAGGCTACCGATCCTTCATGGGTGAAGTTCTTCGATAATCTGCACTGGAGCGCGGGGACGATTACCGCCGCAGTGTTCGCCTGGCTATGCTTGCGCGCGACCGTTCCGGAGCAGGTCAAAGCTCATGCATGGTTCGTAATCGGTTTGACCGGATTTGCCATCGGACAAGTCATCTGGAATATTCAGGTCGCGCTTGGATATGCTGATTTCCCCGGACCAGCCGACCTTTTCTATTTGCTGTTGGGCCCCTGCATTGCCTATGGTTTGCTGCACCAGTTGTTCCGTATTGTCGAGCCGAACCAGCGTCTCCCAGCGCTGCTGGATGTGTCAGCACTCACCGTAGCCACCCTCACTATCGTTCTGGCGGTGTATCTCCCTGAAAGAGGAAATACCGGGTTGCTGCCACTGCTGGTTTTGATCGCCTACCCGGCCACCCTGCTTGCCGCAAGCTGCATTGGGCTGGTCATGACATTGGAGTTGCGCTTGCGCCTTTCCTGGCAGTGGCTGATGAGTTTGCTGTCTATCATTGCTATCGGCCTGTTCTGGATGAAGTGGAACCTGATGGCGCTTGACGGCAGTGCTGCTGATGGGAGCTGGTTCAATGTCGGCTGGTCAATAGCCATGGTGACAGCCGGGGTGGGCTTTGGCCTGTGGCAAATCGAGCAATCCACTAATGAAAAATATCATCGTCTTTGCGAATTGCTGCTCAGACTTTTGCCTCTTCTGACGGTGGTGATGGCTTGTCTGGCCATCGTTGCGGTAGGTGAATTTGCTGATGTTCCGGCTGTTGTCCAAAGCCTGGCTCGGGCTGGCGCCCCTGTGGTGATATTGCTGGCCATGTTCAAACAGGTTCTGCTGCTGAAAGAGCGCGATCAATTAATCGAAATTCAATCGGCACTGGTGCGAGAGCAGGAGGCATTGCGCATGAGCGAAGAGCGCTTCCGCACGTTAACCATTGCCACCACGCAGATGGTGTGGACAGCCGATGCACAGGGAATGGTGGTCGAAGACACTCCCTCATGGCGGGCTTATACCGGACAAAGCTGGGAGGAAAGTAAAGGTCAGGGATGGATGAATGCCATGCACCTGGAGGATGTTGGCCGAGCCAGGGCGGCATGGAAGAAAGCGATAGCATCACGCTCAATTTTTGAAACTGAGTATCGCATACGCCGTCATGACGGTGCTTATTGCTATTTCAGCGTACGGGGCGTACCGGTACGTGAAAGCGATGGCACGGTGCGCGAATGGGTTGGCACCTGTACCGACATCACCGAATCCAAGCTATCTGAAGAGCTTATCTGGCGCCAGGCGAATTTCGACAGTCTTAGCGGATTGCCCAATCGCCGCATGTTCCGCGACCGCATGGAACAAGAGATGAGAAAATCAGATCGTACCGGCCTGCCCATGGCATTTCTCCTGATAGACCTTGATCAATTCAAAGAGGTAAATGACACCTTGGGGCATGATGTGGGTGACCTGCTATTGCAGCAAGCTGCGCAACGCATTTGCGACTGCGTGCGCGAAGTGGATACAGTGGCACGACTGGGTGGGGATGAGTTTACCGTCATTCTGTCTGAGCTGACAGATAATAGTCAGGCCGAAGTCGTCGCCCAGAAAATCATTAACCGCATGACAGAACCCTATTACCTGGGAAGCGAAGTTGTCTTTGTCTCGGCCAGTATCGGCATTACCCTGTATCCAAACGATACCACGGACATTAGCGCCCTGATGAAAAACGCTGACCAGGCGATGTATGTGGCCAAGAGCAGAGGGCGTAACTGCTTCAGCTATTTTACCAAGTCGTTGCAGGAAACAGCTCAAAACCGTATGCACCTTATTCATGATTTGCGCGGTGCCTTGTCGGCCGATCAGTTCAGGATTTATTTCCAGCCGATTATTGAGTTATCTACCGGCCACATTTCTAAAGGCGAAGCTCTGCTGAGGTGGCAGCATCCCCAGCATGGCATGATCAGCCCAGTGGAATTCATCCCGTTGGCAGAAGCTACCGGCCTGATTAACGAGATTGGAGATTGGGTATTCAAGCAATCGGCTGACTGGGTAAGCCGTTGGAACAAGCAGGGTGCAGGGAAATTTCAGGTCAGCGTAAACGTGTCGCCGGTACAATTTCATTCCCGATTTAACTCAACCCAGACTTGGGGAGATTATTTGCATCAGGCGGAACTGCCCGGTGGCAGCATTGGGATTGAGATTACTGAAGGGCTGTTGCTGCATGCTGAAGCTAACGTCATGGATCTGCTTATCATGTTCCGCGATATCGGGATTGAAGTGGCCATTGACGATTTCGGGACGGGATATTCGGCCTTGTCCTATTTGAAGAAATTTCACATTGATTATTTGAAAATTGATAAATCCTTCACCCAGGACCTGGAGACGGATGCGGACGATGCGGCGCTATGCGAGGCAATCATCGTGATGGCGCACAAACTGGGACTGGCAGTGATTGCCGAGGGAGTGGAAACGGAAGGCCAGAGAAAGCTGCTGCTTGCGATGGGGTGCGATTATGGACAGGGTTACTTGTTCGCCAGGCCTATGCCGGATGATGAGTTTGTAAAGTTTTTGGAGATAAATAAGTCGTTGTAGTCTGCCAAGCCTTTTGTAATAACGCATTAAAAAACCCGCACAGGGCGGGTTTTTTATTTTCCAGGCAGAGCGGGATTCAGCCAGCCAATACCTTTTGCGCTGCCGCCACTGCCACGCCGTGCTTTACCGGGGCTTTCATCCGTCCCAGCACATCATCCAGCGCACCCAGGCACACCAGAATGTTACGCGAGTTACTGGCATAACCCATCAAACCAATGCGCCATACTTTGCCGGCCATTACACCCAGACCGGCGCCGATTTCCAGTTGATAATCGTTGAGCAGGGCGGCGCGTAGCGCGGCATCATCCACGCCATCAGGGATGGCGAGGGCATTCAGTTGCGGCAGGCGTTCGCTTTCCGGCACAACAAATTTCAGTCCCATCGCTTCCAATCCGGCGCGTAGCGCAAGGTGATTTTTCTGATGGCGCGCCCAGGATTTTTCCAGTGTTTCTTCTTGCAGGATTACCAACGCTTCGTGCAATCCATACAAGGCGTTGATCGGCGCGGTGTGGTGGTAAGCGCGCTTGGTGGCGGCGCCCCAGTAGCCCATGACCAGATTCAAATCCATGAACCAGCTTTGTACCTTGGTTTTGCGGTTCTTGATTTTTTCCACGGCGCGCGCGCTGAAGCTGACTGGCGACAGTCCCGGCGTACAGGACAGACATTTTTGTGTGCCGGAATAAATGGCGTCTATGCCCCATTCATCTACCTTGAGTGCGACCCCGGCCAGCGAAGTCACCGCATCTACTATGGTCAAGCAGTTATGTTTGTGTGCCAGTGCAACCAGCGTTTTTGCATCCGATAAAGCGCCGGTAGAAGTTTCCGCATGAACAAAGGCAACGACCTTGGCATCAGGATTGGCTTTAAGTGCATCTTCCAGTTTCTGCGGGTCAACCGCGCGCCCCCAATCGTCTTGCACCATCACCGCAGTGCCACCACAACGCTCGACGTTTTCTTTCATGCGTCCGCCGAACACGCCGTTCTGGCAGATGATGACCTTGTCACCCGGCTCCACCAGATTGACGAAGCAGGTTTCCATGCCGGCAGAACCGGGTGCCGAAACCGGCATGGTCAATTCATTTTTGGTCTGAAATGCGTACTTCAACAGCTCTTTCATTTCGTCCATCATGTCCATGAACACCGGGTCGAGATGGCCTATGGTCGGACGCGATAACGCTTCCAGTATGCGCGGGCTGACATCGGAAGGGCCCGGGCCCATCAGGATACGTTGGGGGGGGTGGAACGATTTTATTGCCATGCTTTTTTCTCCAGTTGATTACGATTAAATTATTTACGGGCTAGTACCTTAAAATATTATTTTTTCGCATTGCTGATTTTGTAGGTTGGGTTAGGCGGGTGTATGCCGTAACCCAATACAACATAAGCAAGCAGGTAACTTTCAATGCTGTTGGGTTACGTCCATCGGTGGTGAGCCTGCCGAATTATAAAACCGCTAACCCAACCTACGAAAAAACAGGTGTTACAGGGTACTAAAGCCAAGTTCCAGCAACTCAATCCAGTGCTTCACCGGCACTTTAGTGGCACTTTCTATATGCAACTGACAACCGATGTTGGCCGTTGCAATTACTTCCGGCTTACCTTGTTGCAAAGCTGCCACTTTGTTTTCCAGTAGCTGTTGCGACAACACGGGCTGTAGCAGTGTATAAGTCCCTGCCGCACCACAACACAGATGGCTGTCCGCTACCGGTGTCAAAGTATACCCACAGCGGTGCAAAATATTTTCGACCGCGCCACTCAGTTTCTGCCCATGCTGCAAGGTGCAAGAGGACTGGTAGGCGACACGCGTACCTTGCCCAATGTCGGCGAATGCGTCCAGTTTTTCATCCCGCAGCACTTCACTCAAATCCCGTGTTAACGCACTGATGCGCGCTGCCTTGGCAGCGTATGCTGCATCATGCTTCAGCACATGGCCATATTCTTTCACCATTAAGCCGCAACCACTGGCGGTGATGACGATGGCCTCTGCGCCTTGTTCCACATGCGGCCACCATGCGTCTATGTTGCGCCGCATAAAATCTTGCGCACCGGAAGCGTCCGCCAGATGCTGATGCAGCGCGCCGCAACAGCCCGCTTTGGGCGCGCTAATTAAGGCTATGCCCAATTTATCCAACACGCGCGCTGCGGCAGCATTGGTATTAGGTGCAGTCAGCGGTTGTACGCAACCTTCCAGCAGCAGCATGGTGCGCGTATGGCTTGCTTGCGTATGAATAGCTTTTTTTCGCGAAGGTGGGATTTTACGTTGCAGCGCGCCGGGCAGCAATGGCCGCATGATACGGCCCATGCCCAACAGCAGCGAAAACCGTCTGGGATAGGGCAATATTGCCAGCAGCGCGTGCCGCACGATGGCTTGCCACAGCGGGCGCGGTGCACGCTGTTCGATGACCTGCCGCCCGATGTCGACCAGGCGCCCGTACTGCACTCCGGAGGGGCAGGTCGTTTCGCAGGCACGGCAAGTCAGGCAGCGGTCCAGGTGCAGTTGCGTTTTTTTGGTGGAAGTATTGCCTTCCAGCATCTCCTTGATCAGGTATATACGCCCGCGCGGGCCATCCAGCTCATTGCCCAGTAATTGATAGGTGGGGCAGGTCGCGTTGCAAAAACCGCAATGCACGCACGAGCGCAAAATGGCATCGGCTTCAGCGATGTCAGGATTTTGCAGCAGGTCGGGTGAGATGGATGTTTGCATGTAGATTTATTCTGGAAAAACCATTAGCCACAGAGGACACAGAGATCACAGAGAAAGGCCAGTATCTTTCGTTGAGTATTCTCACCCTTAATTTGAACATGAAAAACTGGTGGAATCCGCTTCATCTCTGTGTCCTCTGTGTTCTCTGTGGCTTGAATTGCTTTATTAGATTTACAACCCTGCATACATCCGCCCGCGATTAAAAATGCGATGCGGGTCAAAGCTGGCTTTCAGGCGCTGATGGATAGTTAACAGGGGCGCGGCCAGAGGCTGGAAGATTTCCCCGGTGCGGTTGCCGCCGCGAAACAGTGTGACATGGCCACCAGATGCGGCCACGCGTTCGCGTATCACTGCCAGCGGTTCATTGCTGGCCAGCCAGCGCTGCGCGCCGCCCCAGTCCAGCAGCCATGTTCCGGCAATTTCCAGCGGCGGCGTGGCCGGTTTGACCACTATGCGGTACAGCGCGGAAGCCGAGCTGAAAAATGGCAGTTGATGTTCGCGCAGTGCGTGCCAGAAATGCTCTGGTTTTTCCAGCACTTCGCCGCCCAACTGGGCGTGCGCGTGCTGCACCCCCTGCGCACTGGCCGACAGGCGCAGGTAGCGCTGTCCGGCGTGATAGCAGGCCGCATCTACCGGCAGCGGCTGCGACAACAACTGGCTCATCCGGGTAATCGCCTCAGCTTGAGTGCATTCTTGTATCAGCGTGAGGCTGGTTGCCGGACGCGGCAGCACTTTCAGGCTGATTTCCAGCAACACGCCCAGCGTGCCATAAGCGCCTGCCATCAGGCGCGAGATGTCGTATCCGGCCACGTTCTTCATTACTTGCCCGCCGAAACGCAGCAACTCGCCTTTGCCGTTCAGCAGCTTGCAGCCCAGAATCGAATCGCGCGCGGCCCCGGCGTAAAAGCGGCGCGGGCCGGACAAGCCGCAGGCGATGCTGCCGCCCAGCGTGGCGTGTTCACCGAAATGCGGTGGCTCGAAGGCCAGCAT
>JANPNS010000077.1:0-7664 GCA_031427575.1 Gallionellaceae bacterium | reverse complement strand
GGCGCCTCTAAAAATTCAAAATCCTAAGCGAGACAAGGCGCGAGCAAAAAATTGCGACGCCGCATATGTATGATATGTCAGGAGTAATTTTTTGTGAGCAACGCAGTATCGCGACGGAGTTTGGATTTTTAGAGGTGCCCTTTAGCCGTTCGTGGTGACCATTCGACAAGCTCATGGCAGGGTATGCCAAGCGTATCGAACCACTTGTGTATGCCCTTCGATACCTCAGGGCGAACGGTTGGGTACTAAGTGAACAGCATTGAATCCCGTCCCCAATCACTCACTACCGTTTTTGAGTTGCTTTCCTGCGGCTATCTTCAGTCAGCCGCAATAATTTGGCTGAGGAAAAAAGTCCGCGCAAGTGGAGCTCCTCGCCTTCCTTTCTTTCCACGACCGGTAAATGCGTGTATCCGCATTTTTGCAGCACATCCAGCACCGACTGCACCGTAGCTTTCTCCACATCATGCACTTCCACGACAACCAGCTCTTGCAGATTTTCCATGATGTCTGAAACCAGGATGTCCTTGTGCTCGGTGAATCCCGCGTTTTGCAGGTAACGCAAGGGTTTTTCGCCCATGATATCGTAGGACGTGATCACGCCGAGAAGCCTGTCGCTTTGCTCGTCCATGACAAAGGCGGCACGCAGACCGGCATATTTCATTTTCTTGAGTACCTCATCAATCTGCTCGTCTGGAGCGACTTTGAAGAAAGCGCTATCACGGAAATCAGTCATGACGATAGCAGCCGGGTCAGTCAGCTGGACCTGCCAGAACTCGTTTACCGGCCCTGCCACACCAGAACCCTTGCCCAGAGTTTCCAGTTTTAATTCGTGGTGAGTGGGGCGTTGTTGATGGTGCACCATAATTTTCTCCTCTGATGATTTGGTTTTCGCCTTGGCTGGCAGCGATGCTGAAACACCATTTATTACGGTAAATTCTACCTGTCAAATTAATGCACTGAAAAAGATTCAGGTAACAAAACCTCTACCACACCGTAGCGCTCTGGTGCTCCCGCCCCGGATGAAGGATAGTCTTCGAATCTGTTGGTGCCGGTGATTTCGCCCAGCGAATCCAGAATAATCTTTTTCAGATATTGCTCACCGTCAATTCTGACAAGTTCTTCATATTTGGCATAAACGAGTTTTCCCGCTAACTTCTGGTTGATATATTCATTGTTTTTCTCCATATGCAGAATGACCTTTTCTGCGTCGAATGCGCCCACTTTAGCAATAAGTATCGGTATGGTTAAATCATGCCCGGAGGCCTCCGATGGCTTATCCGGAACTCTTAAATTTACAGTTAATTTCGTGGTGAATATTGGAATTGTTCTTGCCCCTTCCGCTTTCGCTCTCTCGCCAGCTTCTTTTTTGAGTATTTCAGGATGTCCTCTAAAGATTTCATCCATACGCTTGAATTTTTCTTGCATCTGTTTTTTTGTTAACTGGTTACCTTCAAATGACAAGCGTATTTCCTGTAACTCGGACTCAGGAGATTGCCTTTTTTTCGAAAGCGTCAAAATCAACCAGCCAGAGATAATAATTAATGTGATTAGCAGCCACAGAAACCAGTAAGACTTGCTGACTTTAACAACTGTCCTTCGATTAAAAGCTGTGGGGGGTTGAACATCCCGGCTCTTGTTCCGAGTGCTACTTATGTGGTCTGTTAACTGCCGATTAAGTTCGAAGTCATATGCAACCCGCGTGTTTGCATCTGAAAGCACTTCATAAGCCTGAACTACCAGCGATGCACGCTCCGCAATACCGGCATTATCAGGATTCCTGTCCGGGTGATAACGCTGCATTAAGCTTTTGTACGCAGCCTTAATCACCTCTGGGCTTGCATTAGGACTAACCTCTAATATTTCGTAGTAATTCATTTGGTGTATTCAACTCTCAAGCACAAATTTTGCAGGGGAAACAGGTCGCGAGGGATTCCGAGGGGGATCAGCGTCTATCCCCGTTTATTTTAATCAAGTTTGCTAAAAGTCGTTGTGGTCCTATCACTTTCCTGAATCCGGAATTCCTGGGGTGTAGCTGTCAAAACAGCATTTACATCGTGCCCCATATTGGAGTCAACTTTATAGCTCCATATTATTTTCTTGTCTTTATATTGCCAAACCCCATATTACAGAACAATCCCGTCTTCTGTTTTTATTTCCCACTCACCGGTGGCATAAAGATAAATGGGTGTTTCCAGCTTGGATGACTTCCATTTACCAACAAAATTCTTTTCAGTGATGACTTCACGACCCGAGCCCGCATAGAACAGTATTAAAATTGCTGCAAACAATAAAGTTAAGACCAGCTTGCTGTGATTGCCGAGAGCTTTCATTTCCCATCCTGAACAACCAAAGTAAATTAAATGATTACCGTCTTCATCCCGGTGGCAATTATCGCTGACACCATGCAATTATTTTAGTGATTGGCTTATTCCAGTCCCAATTTCCGCCTTGCCAGTTCGAGGCGAGTACGTTCTTTCTCTTCCTGATCAAGCTTTTCTTGCGCCAACCGTTGCCGCTCCAGCTCCGCTTCCTGGCGTGCTCTTTCCTCTTCACGGCGCAGCTCCTCGGATACTTGCCTCCCCATACTCCTGGACTCATCAATAAACTGACGATATCGCTCATCTTCTCTTTGCGTGTCAAACTCTGTTTGACGCTGCTCATTTTCCTTGCGACGGTTTTCCACATCGAGCAGATCGGCCTCTATTTTACTTCCCGGCCTCACCCCATGCTCCTGGTAATATTCCTGAATCATCAATTTTTCTTCAGCCGTGGAAACTGCACTCGTGCCATGCTCAGCCTGGCGATTAGCTATTAAAAGAAATATAACCTGAAACACCATGCCTATCGCTACCATACTGCCGAGAATCATTAGGAGTTTCTTTAAAGGGGATGCCAGACTGGCGAAAACAGAAAAAAACGTTTTTGAATACGGTTGATCGCTATATGAACTCCCAACAGTATTGCTCAGTGGCCCAGAATTTATCTTGAGCGACATGACGTCAGCCCTAAGCGCCACAGCGTCAGCCTTCAGTGACATGGCATCAGCTCTAAGCGCCATGGCGTCAGCTTTCAGTGACATAGCATCAACATCGGGGGTCAGAGCTACAACATGATGTGACACGGCGATATTTGCAGGCGAGTTGAGCGTGCTTAATTGTGCATCGTAAGCGTCGCGTGACATCTGAACGGAGAGTGTTTGAAAAGCCACATTAATCACTTTCAGCTTGAAATCAATATCCTCTCTATTCAAGCTGGTTCTTTTTGATTGCAACTTTTGCGACAAGCTTTGATGGGAAGCTTGAATTTCCTCGGACGTAGCATTCGGCGAGACTTCTAAAATCTCATATAGTGTTTTCTTCTTATTAGTCACATTCAATCCAGTTCCATGAGATGAGCCACAAATGCAGGAAAGTTTAGTTCAATGTTATACGATGGCAAGTAAATCGTCAGCATATTTTATATAATCTGCCACTCTGACTGTCTGTGGCAGAGCAAATGAAAGCTCCTGTTCTATGACATGACCTTTGGCTCACCTAATTAAGCCTGTTAACTCCTTATGAAAATCCCCAAAAAAATCCAACCACTGGTTGAAGACGGCCTTGTAGACAAGGTGATGCGTCAGCTCATGAGCGGAAAAGAAGCAACAGTCTATATCGTCCAGTGCGGCAGCGAGACACGTTGCGCCAAGGTTTACAAGGAAGCCAACCAGCGCGGCTTCCATCAGGCGGTACACTACACTGAAGGGCGCAAGGTGAAGAATAGCCGTCAGGCGCGTGCCATGGAAAAAGGCTCACGCTATGGGCGAAAGGAACAAGAATCAGCCTGGCAACACGCCGAAGTGGATGCCTTACATAAACTTGCCGCCGCAGGCGTGCGTGTCCCTCACCCCTATGGTTTTTACGATGGCGTGCTGCTGATGGAACTTCTGTCAGACGCAAATGGTGAGCCTGCCCCTCGGCTCAACGATCTGGAACTCACGCCAAAGCAGGCGCGGCAATTTCACGCCATGCTGATCAGGCAAGTGGTACTCATGCTGTGTGCAGGCATCGTCCACGGCGACCTGTCCGAATTCAACATTCTGGTAGATAGCACCGGGCCAGTCATCATTGACTTGCCGCAAGCGGTAGATGCCGCCGCCAACAACAATGCCGGCCGCATGCTGCAGCGCGATGTCGAAAACCTGGCCAATTACTTCGGCCAATTTGCCCCCGAGCTGCAAGCTACCCAGTACGGAAAAGAAATATGGGCGCTGTTCCAGAGCGGCGAGTTATTTCCTGATACACCGTTAACTGGCCGCTTCAAGCAAAGCGAAAAGCAAGCTGACGTGCGCTCCGTCATGCGTGAAATAACTTCTGCCCTCGACGAACACGCAGCCAAGCTGCGCTACCAGCAGATCAAGAGAGAAGAAGGCAGGTAGAGGATTGCATAGCCATCACCCTAATATAGGGCACCTCAAAAAATTTAAAATCCTAAGCGAGACAAGGCGCGAAAGAAAGTCCGCGCAACCCATATTGGATATGTAAGCGTTAAAATTTCTTGAGCAACGCAGTATCGCGACGGAGTTTGGATTTTTAGAGATGCTCTATAAGGGTAACCGTAGTTGCTGCGGTTGTTCTGTCTATATCCAACTGCACTTCACAGTACTCATTACTCTCGCTGGTGGGAGTAGGATCATCCGCACAACTGCACCCACCCAGCACCCCCTGATAAAAAATCCCCGCCCGTACGCGGATAATATTTTCCATCTCGGCAACACTGTTGATCATCACGGTAATGGGATCATCGGTCACATAATTGCCGGACGATAATCCTTGTTGCAGCGGCAAATGACCTGCCACCCGCATAATTTCCTGTTTGAGGACAGCCTTGAAATCCGGGCTTCCCCAGGCACATAATGCTTGGTCGAGTCGCATCATGAAATGGATATCAGATTTTAATCGCGCGTGTCAGCAGGTACTCGTGCCGCACGATATTGTCACACAGATATTCGCTGATCAACTCATCCACCTCTTTTCGCCACGCGGCGAGTCTTGCGGGATCTTGCTGGAGGGCAAGCACAGTCCGTATGAAAGGCCCCGCCTTGGCTTCCTGCAACAGGCGCACATGCTGCGGGCAAAGCGCCGGAATACCCATGATGCCCCGTTCGAAGTGCAGATGTTTCACACTGTCGCCCAGCCGTTGCCGCACGATGGCGATATCACCCCACTGCACCGGCGAAGTGATGCCCTGCGGCGGCGGGACATATTTGGCGTTCAAGCTGAACAGACGGCCGATCAACTGCTCACCTGGCCAGGTGGCGAAGGCAACCATTCCACTGGGTTTCAGGACACGCAGCATCTCGGCCATCGCGACCTCGGGACGTGGCGCGAACATATGCCCGAATTGGCTTAACACCACATCGAAGGAAGCATCCGCATAGGGAAGCACTTCGGCATCGCCTTCCTTCCAAATAATGTCTTCAAAACCGGCCACTGCAGCGCTGTCCTTGGCCTGCGCGAGAAGTGCGGGGGTAAGGTCAAGTCCGGTCACCTTCGCACCCACACGCCGCGCCGTGATTGCAACCACCCCAGTCCCCGTCCCGACATCCAGCACCGTCTGTCCGCCAACCACCTTAGCAAAGTTAACCAGATGCCCGGCCACGGGTGTAGTGAAGACGGCGATGTCTCCGAAATTCCCCATGGCCCAGGTTTCACGTTGTTTGGATTTGAATTCAGCAATTGGATCAGCGCTCATGTTTATCTCCTTGGAAGAACAAATTACTAAATTTGGCTCAGCCACGATTGTGTTGACTAACCATCATCGCGCCGCCAGCGGCTCAAAACGATGTATCTGCGCCAGCTCGCCTGACAATTCCTGTGCAGCCTCTTCGGTATCGTAATCCGCCTGCAGGCCGAGCCAGAAACCGCTTGTCGTGCCGAAAAATGCGGCCAGCCGTAATGCGCTATCTGCCGTTACTGCCCGCTTGCCGGAACAGATTGCCGAGATGCGCGCTTCGGTCACGCTGATCTCTATTTGCCAACCGGTATTGAGACATGCCAAGGGAAAGCAAAAATTCTTCGCGCAGCACTTTGCCGGGATGTATGTTTAGGGCACCTCTAAAAATTCAAAATCCTAAGCGAGACAAGGCGCGAAAGAAATTTTACCGCGCCGCATATGTTTGATATGTAAGCGTTAAAATTTCTTGAGCAACGCAGTATCGCGACGGAGTTTGGATTTTTAGAGGTGCCCTTTAGCAATTTTTGTTTGGTTGATTTGCTCATAGTCTTTGCTCACCCTTCCACTACCCCATCCAACCCCAGCTCCAGTATTGCCGCATCACGTGTCAGCAGCGTTAATCTTTCATCATATGCCTGTGCGATGAGCAACCTGTCGAACGGGTCGGCGTGTTTGCTAGCCAAACTGCGTACGGTTTCAATGTGGCGCGGCAAAATTGGCAGCAGGACGAACCCTTGCGCTTCGAATTGTTCGGTGATCGAACCTTGCGGCAAAGGTAATTTGCCTTTGGCATTTTTCAGCACCATTTCCCAGATGCTTGCAGTGCTCACGACGATTTCTGATTTAGCGATGATGCGTTGCGTGGCTTTGCCCAAGCGAACATCCGCCGTCATCCACCAGTAGATCAGGTGGGTGTCAAGCAGGTAGCGCTTCACGATAATTTGCCACCAGTAAGCGTATTGGCGATGGCTACATTGGTCTTTGGCGAATCCCAATCGGCTTTGGCCTTGGGCAGCCCCGACCAAGCGCCCGGCTTGCGTGCGAAATCCTGCGCGCCGATCTTGACCAGCCTGACGACAGGAACACCTTTGTTTGCGATCACCACATCCTCACCCTCCAACGCGGCTTGCACGAGTTTGGAAAGTTGGCTTTTGGCTTCAAGCATGTTGCATTGCATGGTTAACTCCTGAAAGAAGTAGTTATAGTGCGCGCAGTTTACACCTGCTGGCTAAGTTAGCCAATAGAACGACAGCCCCTGTAGTGGTCTAAAAAAAGACACCTCGATAGGGTTATTATCCACCTAGAGAGGAGCAACCATGACCAAGCAACGCAAGCATTACGAAACCGCATTTAAACTCGAAGTAGCCCGCATGGTAGTAGATCAGGGGAATGAGCGTGGCACAAGTCGTCAAAGACATGAAGATAGGTCGCACCGCAGTAAACCGCTGGATCGAGCAATACCGCGCCGAGCAACGAGGCAAGCCGGGCATCGGCAAATCGCTCACTGTCGAGCTGCATCGCATCCGCACACTTTCGACCGAGAACCGCCAACTGCGCTCAGACAATGATTTATTAAAAAAAGCATCGGACATCGAAGCCCGCGAACTGAGATGATCCACAACGTGGTCACTCAAGTGCAACAGAAGGCCGTAAGCCAAGCCTGCCGCATATTATTCAATTTCCAGATAGAAACGATAACAATCCAACCTGTTCGTGGTGAGCTTGTCGAACCACTTGGCCGTGCTAATACGCCCTTCGACAAGCTCATGGCGAACGGTAGGTGAAAAAATTATGGGCGTCTCTATCTGGAAATAATGTAATGGACGCCCACTACCCTAAACGGCATCCAAGTGCCAAAGTAGTGGTGCAGTAAAGTCCACTAACATAGAGAGGAGCGTCCGGCATGAAGATTACTACGATAGGCATCGACTTGGCAAAAGAAGTATTTC
>JANPNS010000076.1:0-2778 GCA_031427575.1 Gallionellaceae bacterium | reverse complement strand
GCACTTCCGCCACATCGCGCAAATACACCGGTTTGCCATCGGTCACGCCCACCACCAACCGGCTGACCTCGTTCGCATCGCTCAGAAAATTTCCGGTTTGAACCTGCAGCTCGCGGTCGTTCTGCACCAGACTGCCCGATTCCTGCGACACGTTGGCGGCCTGCAATGCGCCACGGACATCCTGCGCGGTAAGATGGTAAGCGTTCAAACTTTCCGGGTTGAGCAGCACCCGCACAATGCGCGGCGTAGCGCCTAATGTAACCACCTCGCGCGTACCCGGCACGCGCTTCAATTCGACTTCAATAGCATGTGCCACCTGGGTCAGCGCCAGGCTGTCGCCAGCCGCTTGCTCGCGCCACAAGGTGAATGCCACGACCGGCACATCGTCTATGCCTTTGGCCTTGATGATGGGCTGCGCCACGCCAAGCGTGGGCGGCAGCCAGTCGGCGTTGGAATGAATGACATCGTACAATTTGACCAGCGCCGGAATGTGCTGCTCGCCCACCTTGAACTGCACGGTGAGCACCGCCATGCCCGGCTGCGACACCGAATAAACATGCTCCACCCCGGCAATCTGCGACAGCACCTGCTCGGCCGGGGTGGCCACGGTGCGCGCCACATCCTGCGCCGATGCGCCGGGATAGGCGATCAACACATTGGCCATCGTGACATTGATCTGCGGCTCTTCTTCGCGCGGCGTCACCAGCACCGCGAACAGGCCCAGCAGCACCGCCACCAGCGCCAGCAGCGGCGTCATTTGCGAGTGCAGAAAATAGCGGGCGATGCGTCCGGATATGCCCATGTCTTAAATGATTTATTTTTTAGGTTAGAACATAATCATAGGGGCGTGATTTATTACGCCCTGATTCCTAATACCCGAAGAAGGGCGTGATAAATCACGCCCCTACCGGGTTACTTTCCTTTCAGCTTCATGATCCCCACGGCTTTCAGTAACGCCTTCTCGAAAAACGGCTCGGATATACCCTGCTTCATTTTGAGCATGAAATATTTTTCGAAGGCAATCTTGGCCAGATGCACCCACTTGCCTTCGGAAAACCAGTTGACGTTGCGCGGCGGGATTTGCGGCAGCGCCACGAAAACCGCGCCAGTGTCGCCGAAATCAGCCAGGCACATGGCATTCCACGTCGCTTGCTCATGCGGCTCCTTGCCGTCCAGCTCGGCGCGGATATTGTGCGCCACTGCAGTGACCATGGATTCGATCATATAGCCGGTCTTGGGTGCTCCGGTTGGAACCGGCGTCACTTCGACCGGCGGAATCGCGACGCATACGCCCACCGCATAGATGTTCTTGAACTTTGGATTGCGCTGATGCGCGTCAATCAGAATAAAGCCGCGCGGATTGGTCAGACCTTCGATGCCGAATACCGCATCTATCCCCTTGAAGGCGGGCAGCATCATGGAATATTTGAACGGCAGCACATGCTCTTTTTTCACGTTGCCCATATCGTCATGTTCGGTGACATACATCTTGCCGGCCTCGACCTTGGTGGTCTTGGCATTGCATATCCATTTGATGTGACGCTCGCGAAAAATCGATTCCAGCAAACCCTTGGAGTCGCCCACCCCGCCCAGCCCCAGATGGCCGATGTATGGTTCGGCGGTAACAAAAGTCATCGGCACCTTGTCGCGTATCTTGCGGCGGCGCAGGTCGGTATCCATGATCGCCGCGTACTCGTAGGCCGGGCCGAAGCAGGAAGCCATCTGCACCGCACCAACCACGACCGGGCCGGGATTCTTGACGAATTCCTGCCATGCTTTTTCCGCCTCGACTGCATGATCAACATGACAAACAGAGTGGGTATGGCCTTGCGGTCCCATCCCCTCGACTTCTTCAAAAGCCAGCTTGGGGCCGGTAGCGATGACCAGAAAATCGTAGGCTACGATTTGACCGTCATCCAGCTCAAGCTGATTTTTGTCCGGATGCACACGCTTGGCGCCTACCGGAATAAAGTCGATTTTCTTGCGTTGCAACACGGGCGCAAGCTCCATTTCAATCTGCTCGCGCTTGCGCCAGTTCACGGCAACCCAGGGGTTGGAGGGCACGAAATGAAAGCGCTTGTTGTTCGAGATAACCGTGACCCGGTCTTCTGACCGTGCGGCTGCGCGCATTTCATAAGCCATTGGTAGTCCGCCGATTCCTGCTCCGATAATAACGATGTGTGCCATTTTTATCTCTCCTTGATTGGTTGCTACATCAATGCTGAATGAATCACCCTACTTGCTTGATTGCGCCATGCCAGCCTTGACCGGATCCAGCGCGACCTGCTCACCGGCATTCAGTCCGGCCAGCACTTCGATCTCGTTCTGTCCGACTGCCTCGCCCAAGCGAATCTGGCGCAATATCACCTTGCCCTTGTCACCCACCACATAGACCGCGATGACCTCGCTGCGGCGTAAGACAGCACTGCCGGGGATAAGCATCTTTTTAGATTTTCCCACCACAAAGTGCGCGCGCACATACATCCCCGGATACACGCCCCGCTCCCCGACAGGCAGGTCTATGCGCACCCGCGTGGTATGGGTGCGCGCATCGGCAACCGGTTGTACCGTGACCGAAGCGGCTTGCACCCTGAGTTTTATCGAGGGAAATTCGATCGCGACATCGGGACGCGCGCCTATGTCCTTCAGCTTGTCTTGTGGCACATTGACTATCACCCGCATCTGCGAGGGATCAAAGCCAGTCATCAGCGGTTTACCCACTGTGACCATTTCGCCTATCTCTACCAGCCGCGCCGCCACCACGCCGCCATACGGCGC
>JANPNS010000075.1:0-2323 GCA_031427575.1 Gallionellaceae bacterium | reverse complement strand
AGTGCCGGGCAGCGAATTTGAAATGAAAGCCGACTTGGTGTTGTTGGCCATGGGCTTTGTCAGCCCGGTACAGAAAGTGCTGGAAGCGTTCGGCGTGGAAAAAGATGGTCGCGGCAATGCCAAGGCGACCACTGATGGCGCGGGGTGTTACCAGACCAACGTGGGCAAGGTGTTTGCTGCCGGCGACATGCGTCGCGGCCAATCGCTGGTAGTGTGGGCCATACGCGAGGGCCGTCAGGCTGCGCGTGCGGCGGATGAGTATTTAATGGGCAGTTCCAATCTGCCCCGTTAACCTTAAATAAAGAGAAATCATGAACTTCAAATTGAAAAACGATACCTTCTTGCGTGCGTTATTGCGCCAGCCGACAGCATATACCCCGGTGTGGATGATGCGCCAGGCCGGGCGCTATTTGCCGGAATACTGCGCCACGCGCAAGCGCGCCGGCAGTTTTCTGGATCTGTGCAAGAGTCCCGACATGGCCACGGAAGTGACCTTGCAACCGCTGGAGCGTTTTCCGCTGGATGCCGCAATTCTTTTTTCCGACATCCTGACCGTGCCGGATGCCATGGGTCTGGGCCTCTATTTCGCCGAAGGCGAAGGCCCCAAATTCGAGCGCCCCTTGCGCGACGAGGCTGCCATCAAGGCGCTGCGCGTACCCGATGTCGGCAAAGACCTGCGTTATGTGACCGATGCCGTGTCACAAATCCGCAAGGCGTTGAATGGCAGCGTGCCGCTGATTGGGTTTTCTGGCAGCCCGTGGACGCTGTCCTGCTACATGGTGGAAGGCGGTGGCAGCGACGACTACGCGCGCGTGAAAACGCTGATGTACAAAGAGCCCAAGCTGATGCACCACATATTGAAAGTTACTGCGGAAGCCGTAACCCAGTATCTCAATGCGCAGATCGAAGCGGGCGCGCAAGCCGTGATGATTTTTGATTCTTGGGGTGGGGCGCTGTCTCATGCCGCGTACCACGAGTTTTCGCTGCCTTATATGCAGCAAATCGTGGCCGGGCTGAAGCGCGAGCATGACGGCGTCAAGGTTCCGGTGATCGTGTTCACCAAAGGCGGCGGTCTATGGATAGACAACATCGCCGACATTGGTTGCGATGCAGTGGGTCTGGACTGGACTATGGACATTGGTGTGGCACGGCAGAAAGTGGGTCATAAAGTTGCCTTGCAAGGTAATATCGATCCGGCCGTTCTGTTTGCCACGCCGGAAGTTATTCGTACCGAGACGGAGCGGGTGCTGGCCAGCTACGGTTATGGCAGCGGCCATGTCTTTAATCTGGGGCATGGCATTTCCCAATTTACCGACCCGAACAATGCGGCGGCGCTGGTGCAGGCGGTGCATGAGTTAAGCCGCAAATACCATTAGGGCACCTCTAAAAATCCAAACTCCGTCGCGATACTGCGTTGCTCAAGAAATTTTAACGCTTACATACCAAAACAGATGGGTTGCGCGGACTTTCTTTCACGCCTTGTCTCGCTTAGGATTTTGAATTTATAGAGACGCCCGCTAGCACGAAGCAAGCTGGGCGCGGGGTTATGCACAACACCCGCGATATTTCAAGGCCGCGGGAACTTTTCTCGCGGCTTTTGTGTTTGGTATGTAACCCATTGTTTTCACAAGGCTGAAATGTGCCTATGAAATGAGCGGCAGGACAAAACCGCAGGCGTGCTTAGCAGTTAACCGAATTATCATTAAATTATTCACATCGTTATCCACAACTAATGTGGACAACAAAAAATATCTAATCAAGTCAGGTCACTTGGCCGAATATCGTAGAAATCGCTAGAGAAGGATAGCCTAAATGCCCATCGTTCGCGTCGCGCTGGACGTGCCGTTGTCAACACTATTTGATTACACGCTGGCGCATGATATGGCGGTTGTGCCAGGGCAGCGCGTGATCGTACCGTTCGGGCGCAAGCAGATGGTGGGTGTGGTGATGGAATGCGCGGTGGATTCCGACCTCGCTGCGGCGCGCATCAAGCAGGTAGTGCAAGTGATGGATGGGGTGCCACCGCTGCCAGCTGAATTGCTGGCCTTGCTGCGCTTTTGCAGTGACTACTACCATCATCCGCTCGGCGTCACCGTGCTAGCTGCTTTGCCGACGCGCTTGCGTTCCAGCCAACCGGTCACGCTCAAGGAAGCGGCGCAATACACGCTCAGCGACAGTGGGTGCTCGCTCAATCTAAGCGATTTGCCCAAACGCAAGGTCGTGCAGCAGCGCCTGCTCAGCGCGTTGCAGCAGGGCCCATTGAGCGCCGCGCAATTGCGGGCGCTGTCACCGAGCGCCCCGACAGCGCTCAAGGCACTGATGC
>JANPNS010000074.1:0-3279 GCA_031427575.1 Gallionellaceae bacterium | reverse complement strand
ATTGCCGAGGTCATTTCGGATTATCCCGATATTCCGCTGGTGTTCGATCCGGTGCTGGCGTCCGGCCGCGGTGATGAGCTGGCCAATGAGGATATGCTGGATGCCTTGCGCGAACTGTTGTTGCCGCAGACCACCATCCTGACACCGAACAGCATCGAGGCGCGTCGTCTGATCCAGGATGAGGAAAACGACGAGGACAATCCCGATCTGGCCGAATGTGCCAAACGTATTTTGCAATTAGGCGCCGAGTATGTGCTGGTAACCGGAACGCACGAACACACGGCCAAGGTGATCAATACCTTGTATGGTGAGAAGGGTGTGATCCGCAGCGAGAGCTGGGAACGCCTGGTGGGTATCTACCACGGTTCCGGCTGCACCCTGGCTTCAGCCATTGCTGCTTTGCTGGCCAATGGATTGTCGATGGAGGAAGCAGTCAAGGAGGCACAGGAATTTACCTGGCAGGCATTGAAATTTGGTTTCCGCCCGGGCATGGGCCAGCATATTCCGGATCGTCTGTTCTGGGCCCGGGATGAAGAAGATGAGCCCGATGAACCACAAAACATCAAGCATTAATGGTTTGTACGCGATCACGCCAACTTGCGTTGATACAGTAGATTTGCTGCGCCGGGTACGGCTGGCGTTAGTCGGCGGCGCACGCGTCGTGCAATACCGCGACAAGTCTGGCTATGCTGTGCTGCGGCTGAACCGAGCGCAGGCCTTGCGCGAGTTGACGCGCGAATTTGATGCGGCATTTATTGTAAATGACGATGTCCAGCTGGCATTGGAAAGTGATGCGGATGGTGTACATCTGGGCGCGGGCGATGAGGACATCGGTGATGCGCGTGCTGTGCTGGGCGCACATAAAATTATTGGTGTCTCTTGTTATAATCGCCTGCCACGGGCGCGCTATGCGGCGCATGCGGGCGCGGATTACGTTGCCTTCGGCGCATTTTTTTCCTCGGTCATTAAACCCGAAGCAGTCATGGCAGATATAAATTTATTGCAGCAAGCAAGCGCCGAATTGGATTTGCCAGTGGTGGCGATAGGCGGTATTAACCCACAAAATGGCGCAGCGCTGGTGCAGGCGGGCGCGGCTGCGCTGGCGGTGATTTCGTCGTTATTTAATGCGGCCGACATTACCGCCGCCGCGCAAAAATTTTCAAAACTTTTTATCCAGGATTAATTTTTAAGGACTACGGTGCCATGAGCTCACGCAATCAAGATTTATTCGAAAAATCACAACGTATCATTCCCGGCGGCGTGAATTCGCCGGTACGTGCCTTCAAATCGGTGGGCGGCACGCCGCTGTTCTTCAAGCGCGGCAAGGGCGCTTACGTGTGGGACGCCGATGACAAGCGCTATATTGATTACGTTAATTCATGGGGGCCGATGATCGTTGGCCACTGTCATCCGGAAGTGGTCAAAGCGGTGCAGGCCGCCGCCGCCGAAGGGCTGGGTTTCGGCGCGCCGACCGCGGCCGAACTGGAAATCGCCGAGCTGTTGTGCAAAATTTTGCCCAGCCTGGAAATGGTGCGCCTGGTTAGTTCCGGTACCGAGGCGACGATGACGGCGATCCGTCTGGCGCGCGGTTTTACCGGCCGTTCGCGTATCATCAAATTTGAAGGCTGCTACCACGGTCACTCGGATGGTCTGCTGGTCAAGGCCGGTTCCGGCGCGCTGACATTCGGCCAACCTAGCTCTTCCGGTGTGCCGGCCGAAATTGCCGCATTGACCACGGTGCTGGATTACAACGACGCAGCGGGATTAGAAAAGGCCTTTGCTGAATTCGGCAAGGAAATCGCTGCCATAATCGTAGAGCCGGTGGCGGGTAACATGAACCTGATCCTGCCCAAGCGCGAGTTTCTCGATGCGATGCGCAGCCTGTGTACAAAACATGGCGCAGTGCTGATCCTGGATGAAGTGATGTCGGGTTTCCGGGTCGGCCTGCAAGGCGCGCATGGCCACTACGGCATCAAGCCTGATCTGATCACGCTGGGCAAAGTGATGGGCGGCGGCTTGCCTGCTGCCGCATTCGGCGGGCGACGCGACATCATGCAGTGTTTGGCTCCGCTGGGTGCGGTATATCAGGCTGGCACGCTGTCCGGCAATCCGGTGGCGGTGGCGGCGGGGTTGGCTACGCTGAAACTGGTGCAGGCTCCCGGTTTCTATGAGCGCCTGACGCAGGTTGCCAAGCAAATGACCGAAGGCCTGGCGGCCAGCGCGAAGAAGCATGGCATCCCGTTCAGCGCACAATCCATAGGCAGCATGTTCGGTCTGTATTTCAGCAGCAAAGTGCCCACCTCATACGCCGAGGTCATGGCCAGCGACAAAGCCGCGTTCAACCGTTTTTTCCACGCCATGCTGGACGAAGGCGTGTACCTTGCGCCGTCTGCGTATGAAGCGGGCTTTGTTTCGGCGGCGCACTCGGACGCAGACATCGCGCAAACGGTAGCGGCTGCCGATAAAATTTTCGCAGCCTGGTAATGGGGCTGTTCTCGCGCGCGGCATTCTTCACTACAGTCAATCATCTGCGCGATCTGCCGTTGCACGGCGGCCGGGAAGTGGCTTTTGCCGGGCGTTCCAACGCGGGTAAGTCGAGCGCCATCAACACCCTGGCCAATCATGTCCGCCTGGCTTATACCAGCAAGACGCCGGGCCGTACTCAGCACCTCAATTATTTTGATTTGGGAGAGCACCGTTTTCTGGTGGATTTGCCGGGCTATGGTTATGCCAAGGTACCGCCGGATGTAAGAGCGCACTGGGAAGGCCTGTTGGGCGAATATTTGCAAACGCGCAGCGCCTTGTGCGGGCTGGTATTGATCATGGATGCACGGCATCCGCTGACCGAGCTGGACATGCAGATGCTGGACTGGTTTGCGCACACTGGTAAACCGGTGCATGTGTTGCTGACCAAATCAGACAAACTAAGCCGCCAGCAGGCGACTGCGACGCTGAATCGTGTTAAATTACATCTCGCACAACATTTTAGTTCCGACATCACGCCCGCAAGCGGGCATGAGTCTTCTCTGAAACTTCGTTTTCCGCATTGCACAGTACAGTTGTTTTCCAGCTTGAAGAAAATCGGCATGGATGAGGCGGAAGCGGTGATTGCGGGTTGGTTGAAAAATCAATAGGCAAGGGGGCCTCTAAAAATCCAGAGTTCGCCCAAATGCAAGGCGTGGAAAAAATTTCGCCGCGCCGCATATAGTTGATATGTCAGCAAGAAATTTTTTCTGCAACACAGCAGTTGGGATACAACGGAGTTGCTGTGTAGGCTAA
>JANPNS010000073.1:0-4731 GCA_031427575.1 Gallionellaceae bacterium | reverse complement strand
AGATGGTGTGCCAAGGTCTGCAGGCACCCTCTCCCCAGCCCCTCCCCCCGAGTGGGAGGGGCTTTATTTCTCCCCTCTCCCTCGGGGAGAGGGGCTGGGGGAGAGGGCCAGATACAGCGGAAGCAGGAGGCACGCGCTTTGTCATCGTCCGCTTTGGCAACGTGCTGGGCAGCACCGGCAGCGTCATTCCAAAATTCCGCGAACAGATTGCCAAGGGTGGGCCGATTACCGTCACGCATCCAGACATCACGCGCTATTTCATGTCCATTCCGGAGGCGGCGCAACTGGTGTTGCAGGCTGGACTGATGGGCAAGGGCGGAGAAATTTTTGTATTGGACATGGGCGAGCCGGTGAAGATCGTCGATCTGGCCAAAGATCTCATCCGTCTTTCCGGTCTGAGTGAGGATGAAATTAAAATCGAATTCACAGGCCTTCGCCCGGGCGAAAAGCTGTATGAGGAATTGCTTGCCGATAGCGAACACACCTTGCCCACGCCGCACCTGAAACTGCGCATCGCGCAGGCGCGACAGGCCGATGCGGCATGGCTGGCGCAACTGCTGGAGTGGGTGGCCACAACGTCCATGTCGGACGATGCAGTGCGCGCGGCGCTTGTGCAGTGGCTACCGGAATATACACCGGCTTCAAACGGAAATTAATACATGGCGCTGTCCGTTATCGTTATCACCAAAAATGAAGCAGTGAATATCCGGGCTTGCCTGGACTCAGTTGCGTGGGCCGAAGAAATCATCGTGGTTGATTCCGGCAGCACGGACGATACGGTGAGTATCTGTAAGAAGATGGGTGCGCAGGTGTATGTGCATACCGACTGGCCGGGCTTCGGCCCGCAGAAAAATCGCGCCCTTGGTTATGCGAGCAAAGGCTGGGTGTTCTCGATTGATGCGGACGAGCGGGTGACACCGGAACTGCGCGCCGAGATCGAACAGGCGATGCGCGAGGCAGCAGCCGACGGCTATTACTGTCCGCGCCTGTCGCAATTTTGCGGGAAATTTGTTCGCCACTCGGGCTGGCATCCGGACTATGTGTTGCGCCTGTTCAAGCGCGACGCCGGTAGATTTTCGGATAGCCTGGTGCATGAAAGTGTGTTGCTGACAGGCAGAACAGCCAAATTGAAAAGTCCGCTGCTGCATTACAGCTACCTCACGGGAGATGATGTGGAGCGCAAGGTGGAACATTACTCCGCTGCTGCCGCACAACAGATGTTTCAATCCGGCAAGCGATCCAATTGGCTGGATGCGGTTCTGCGCGCGGGTTGGGCGTTTGCACGAACTTATGTCATGCGGTTGGGTGTGCTGGATGGAAGTGCCGGGTGGAGCATCGCATGGATGAATGCACGCACCACCTACCTGAAATATCGCAAGCTCGAAGCGTTACGTTCCGCGATCAACTAGCCCAGCGCGCGTTTCAATTTGCTGCGCAACAATTGCCAGCGCAATTCGCGAGTGTCTTCTGGTTCGTCCAGTTTCAATCCGCGCGCAGGCTGGCCGCGCCGCAAGTAATAACGGTCGAACACCGATTGGCGCATTCCCCACTTGTGCAGGAATTGCTTGCCGCCATCGTTCTTCTTCACCTTGCCGGTGGATTTGCACTGGAAATGATAGACCAGCGAATCGCCCACGCCCAGAAAGCTGCGGCAGCCTGCGTGCCATAATTTCATCGAAAAATCGTTGTCGCTGCTCATGCCGGGAGAGAACTCGCTGCTGTAACCGCCCACCATGAACCACCAGCGTTTGCTGACCAGCGTAGGGGGCCAGGTCGCGCCATACCAATCTGCCTTGCGATGTTGCGGCAATTCCGCGAGCAGTCTTGATTCATCGAAACTGCCCACATCGCTGCCGTAATCGCGCACGATCACGCAAGGATTGCGGGTGTCTCGCGGCTCAATCATGGTGCCGGAGAGCATAAAGAGATCGGTGTCCAGCAGCTTGAGTTTGCCGACCAGCGCCGTGTCCCACCCCGGGCAGCAATACATGTCGTCATTCAGGTACAGGATGTAATCCTGCGTGGCATGCATCGCCGCCTCGTTCACCGCCAGGCAGATACCCACGTTCTGCGGCGTAGCGGTGTGTGTGATGCCCTGCCCGCACACCCACGCCAGCGTGCCGTCGCTGCCATCGTTGACATGCACGATGACCTGGTGCGCATACGCGGAATTCTGCCGGATGCTGCGTATGCACAGTTGCAGCAGCGCGAGATTGTTCCAGGTGGGGATGATGATGGAGAACATGTTTTGTCCGTTCAATGGGTAGGTTTGCGCGCGCGGATCAATACATTCTGTCCAGTATGAAAATTGATTTTTTGCGCGCGATATTCTTGCAACTCTTTGCGATAGCTCCAGATCAGCAAACTCAGCTCATCCAGCCAGGGCAATTGGCCAGATTGTTGGTTCGTGCGGCTCACCCGGTACACTACGGCGGAACCTGCGGAGTAAGTGCGCGCCTCGGTCACCTCGAAGCCCACACGTTGCGTAAGTCGCTGCAACGATTCCACCGAGAACAGATGCAGATGCCGGGGCGCTTCCCAGCCACGCCAGAACGCGCCGAATTCACGGGCGCCGAGACTGTTCACGTTGGGAGTGGTTATCACCAGCAGCCCGCCCGGTTTCAGGATGCGCAAGCTTTCGTGCAATGTCGCATTCGGGTCGTATAGATGTTCGATGGTCTGGCTCATCGTGATCACATCGAAGCTGTTTGCGGGCAGGGCGCATTGCGTCAGATCGCCGACGTATGTTTTGACGCCATAGCGAGCGGTGACTTTATTGGTTGCCTGCGCATCGAAATCAATGCCCTCGACATCCCAGCCGCGCTTCTTCATCCGGTTGAGGAATCGTCCGCCGCCGCAGCCGACATCCAGCAACTTGCCGGCCGGCTCATGCGCCAGCGTCATGAAACGCAGAGAGTCCGCCTCCCGTTTCAGTCCGTCGACCGCCCACAGTGGCAGCAAGCAAAGCTTGATGAGGCGATGCACCAGGCTGAGCGTGACCTTAGCGAGGCCGCCGCCGGATTTGCGCGTGTGTGTGTGGTAGGTGGCGTAGGCCTTCCAAAGTTCATGCGGCGGGGGTGCCGGGTCCAGCCAATACACACCCCACGCCGGGTTGGCGCAACGCTGGAAATTCCATGTCCCGCTGAGATTGCCGTCCGGATCTGAGATGCCAGACTGGGCGAGATCACCCGCTGCGCCACACAGGGGACATAAAGGTCGAGGTTCGCTTGTTATACTATTCATATTTGGCCTATCGAATGAGCCAGCGTGCGCATTCTATAACGACACCACATCATTTCAGAGGCAGGATGAAAATAATTCATATCGTGAGGCGCTACGGGACGGTCGGCGGGATGGAACGCTACGTCTGGGAGACTACGCGCGAACTCGCGAAACTCGGGCATCAAGTCCAGGTGCTTTGTGAAACTTGCGTTGCCGAAAAGCCACCGGGGATAACAGTGCATGAACTCGGCAAGATGATCTATCGCCCGCGCTGGCTTTATTACTGGCGTTTCGGGCGTCGCGTGGAAAAATGGCTACTCGCTAATCCGCAACCCGGTTGGCTGATCCATAGCCACGAGCGCGTCGGCGTGCATCACGTCACCACCTTTCATGGCCCGCCGTTTGCCTCGGTGCGCGACAAACCCTGGTGGAAAAGGGTCTCGCTGCGGGTGGTGATGCAGCTTTTTATGGAGCGACGCGAATTGCGCGTGGCGCAACGCATCGTGCCAAACTCCGAGATTATCTCGCGCCAGTTAGCACGCTATTATCCGGAATATGCGCATAAGCTTTCTCAACCCGTCGTGCCAGGCGTGTTGCCGGGCGTCGTTCGAACGCCGCACCGCGCGCCGCAAACAGGCGGCATCATCGGCTTCGTCGGCAGGGAGTGGCGGCGCAAGGGCTTGCCGCTGGCAGTCGAGATCGCAGCGCAATTGCGCCGCGAACGCCCGCAACTTGAGTTGTGGGTGATCGGGCCGGACGAGCGCAAGGTTAGTCATTTGTTCGCCGGTTGGCAGGGGGGCTATCGGCTGTTCGGCTGGCGCAGCGATGCGACACATTTCCGGGAGATCGACGTGTTGCTGCATCCAGCGAAAGCCGAACCTTACGGTATGGTCATCAGCGAAGCGATGGCAGCGCGCGTGCCGGTCGTCGTGTCGGATGCCTGCGGTGCGGCGGCACAGGTAAATATCGAAGCGGGGGAGGTCGTGCCGCTGGATGCGCCACTACAGCAATGGGTAGCGGCAGTCGCGAGACAACTGGATCGAACAGATGCGCCGCCAGAATTCGTGCGCGGATGGAATGTCGTCGCTCGGGAGTTCGTAGTGATCTACGACAAAATCAGCATGAAAGAGGCATGCTAGGTATGACGCAATCACGCTATTTATCCTTCATCGAAAAAGCCGCGACCTTGTTGCTGCTGATCTATCCGACACTCATGCTTACAGTCAAAGGTGGCATGAATGGGGTGTTCCTGTTCATGCTGCTGCTCGCCCTGGCAGTGTGGCTGGTACAGCCAATCGGTGTGAACGCGGTAATTTGGCGGAACGAATGGACGATATATGCAGGGGCCATGATTGCCATGCCGGTCGTGGTTTTCATTAGCCAGAGCTCTCATCAAAACTATACCGAGCATCCCTATGACGCGGCATTTCGCTACCTCTTGGCGATTCCGGTGTTCCTGTTGTTGCAGCGGCTACGGCTAAATGTTTTTAGCGTGTTGCAATTCGCTTT
>JANPNS010000072.1:0-5638 GCA_031427575.1 Gallionellaceae bacterium | reverse complement strand
CGCAATGCGTGGTCATGAAATCCGCGTTGCCAAATGCGCTGCTGGAGCAACAAGGATACCTTGGCCTTGTAGGCGCGAACAGCCTCGGACAGATTTCCTTCCCCGACGAGTTGCAGCAACCAGTGTATGTGATCCGGCATGACGACGAATGCCAGGGTTTGTG
Organism: Gallionellaceae bacterium; assembly: GCA_031427575.1. Lineage (GTDB taxonomy): Bacteria > Pseudomonadota > Gammaproteobacteria > Burkholderiales > Gallionellaceae > Nitrotoga. Next base: position 5,475 of record JANPNS010000072.1, on the reverse strand, counting down.
CCCGGCGCACCACATTTTGGTCGTAAAAACAGCGCACGGCCAATCGGGCGGCGGCAAACGCGCTGAACACAGGTTGGCGTGACGCAGTCACCGCAGTGACCAAGTAGGCGTGGTTGGGCAGGGACACACGGCCTGTGCGCAGATTTTTTGCGTGGGGTTTGGGGGTTGCGGTGTTCATAATGTTGTGCCCTTGTAAAAACATCGCAAAAAAATTTTCGCCACGCCATTGTAGGAGCCCGATTCATCGGGCGATTTATTTTAAAAACATCGCCCGATAAATCGGGCTCCTACACACGGTATTTCCCCATAATGATCCGGGTTCAATTCGGCGCGGCGTTTTCCGGAGCCGGCAGCGCAGGCATATCCCCTTCACCTATCCCATCCAGCATGGACAGCTCGGCAATAGAAAGCACTTTGTCAACGTCGAGGATGATGACAAATTTATCGTCAATTTTGCCCATGCCGCTGATGAAGTCGGTGCGCAGTTTGGCGCCGAATTTTGGCGGCGGCTCGATGTCGGCGTCGGCCATGTCCAGCACCGCGCTGACCGCATCCACCACCACCCCGATTTCCTGCTGCTGATCTTCCTGGTGTATTTCCAGAATAACAATACAGGTGCGCCGCGAGGCTTCAGCCTTGGTGCGCCCGAAGCGCACCGCCAGGTCTATCACCGGCACCACCCGCCCGCGCAGGTTGATCACGCCGCGGATGTGCGGCGGCATCATCGGCACTTCGGTCGGCGGACGATATTCAATGATTTCCTTGATGGCGGAAATGGCAATCGCGAAAACCTCGGTTGCCACGGTAAAGGTCAGGTATTGCTGCCCCTGCGCCACGGCTTGCTGCAAATGTTGCGCGGCTTGCTGCCCACTTGAGGCAAGCTGCCGCGAACCGGAACGTATCAATGCGCCCATATCAGTCTCCTAGAATTTGACAAAGCCTTTGTGCGCTGGGGTCTGCGACGACACGGCCGTGGCCACTGGCTTGTTAGCCACCCTGCCCACACCGTGGCCTGTCTGATTCGCATCCGTTCCCTCGACTTTGAAAAACGCCATCAATTGCTGTAATTGCTCGGCTTGGCCGCTCATTTCCTCGGCGGTCGCCGCCAGCTCTTCCGATGACGAGGCATTCTGCTGGGTGATCTGGTTCAGTTGCACCATCGCGGTGTTGACCTGGCCTACACTGGAAGACTGCTCCTCTGAGGCGGCGGCAATTTCCTGCACCAACTCGGAAGTTTTTTTGATGGCAGGCACCATCTCCTTCAACAAACCGCCCGCTTTTTCCGCAACTTCCAGTGAGCTGCCGGACATTTCGCTGATCTCTTGCGCCGCGATCTGGCTGCGCTCGGCCAGCTTTCTTACTTCGCCCGCCACCACCGCGAAGCCCTTGCCGTGCTCCCCGGCGCGCGCCGCTTCAATCGCAGCATTCAGCGCCAGCAAATTGGTCTGATAGGCAATGTCGTCTATGATGCCGATGCGTTTGGCGATCTGTTTCATCGCCTCGACCGTTTGCCCCACTGCCGCCCCGCTTTCGCCTGCCTGCTGCGCCGCTTGCACCGCCATGCCGTCGGTGACTTTGGCGTTCTCGGTATTTTGCGTGATCGAGGCGGTCATCTGCTCGACCGAGGCGCTGGTCTCTTCGACGCTGGCCGCTTGTTCGCTGGAGGCCTGGCTCATGGATTGCGCGGTAGCGCTGACCTCTTCCGAAGCAGCGGACAGTGCGTTGGCGCTGCTGCGTACTTCGCTGATTATTTTCGACAGTTTCTCAACCATGGTTTTCATGGCGTACAGCAGGCTGACCTCGTCATTGGTGCGCGTCACCACTTTCACAGTCATGTCACCGCCCGCCACCCGACTCACAACTTCCGCTGCGTAGCCTGGCTCTCCGCCAACCTGTCGCATCACGCCACGGGTAATCATAAATCCCACCAAGGCAGAAACAATGATCGCTATCACAAGCAAGCTTATGGTCAGCGTCAGCGTACGCTGGTATTGCTTCTGGGCTTCGTCAAACACCTCTTTGGCCACTCTGAGCTGCAATTCGACCAACTCGGAAATTTTGCTGCTGATTGGATCAATGGTCGTGTAGAGCGGTCCGTCAAAATTGGTCATATCTCCCTTGATATTCCCGGATTTTGCCTTTAAGGCTGACTCCAGGCGTTGAATATCCTCGTTTGCCAACGCAAACATTTTCGTGGCCTCATCCGCCAGCTTTGCCTCCTCCACCGTCAGCGTGGTGGCCATATAGGCATCCCACTCCTTCTTGATCTGCTGGTTGCTATTCTGAACACCTTTCAGGGCTTCCTCGGCAGTCATCAATCCTGCATTGGTTTTATTGACAGCATCAATGACACTCACCGCATAAGCATCTGCGATGATTTTAAGACTCTGAAGCGGAACCACCCGGTCTAGGTAAACGGTCTCAAGCCCCGCATTGGTGGCTTTGAGGCTGGTCAAACCGGTTATTCCAATAACCACCATAAAAACCAAAGCAGCAAGGAAGCCAATTCCCAAACGCGTTCCTAATTTCATATTATTAAACATTGCAGATTCTCCTTGTAGTTACGGTTAAATATCCTCATAAGGCATCCGTGCCGGTTTCACCGGTACGGATACGAACCACTTGTTCGATATCATGGACGAAAATCTTGCCGTCGCCGATTTTGCCGGTCTGCGCCGATTTCTCGATTGCTTCCAACACCTGATCCAGCATGTCGGCTTTAATAGCAGCTTCCAGCTTAATTTTCGGCAGGAAGTCCACCACATATTCCGCACCCCGATACAACTCGGTGTGTCACTTTTGCCTTCCAAACCCTTTTACTTCAGTGACGGTGATGCCTTGTACACCAATGTTGGACAAGGCTTCACGCACTTCGTCGAGCTTGAACGGCTTGATGATAGCGGTAACCATCTTCATAGCATTCTCCTGATGTAGGGGCGGGATTCATCCCGCCCGGGATTTAATTAAAACGAATGCGCCAATGACAATACGGCAGTGCCCTTACCCAGATCGACAGTGGAACCATCTAACCGGGTAGCGGTATAAAACCCTCCAGCGTCAGCATTAGTTTTGCTATATGCCAAGCCCACTACATAACCGCTAAAATCCTTGGAGGCGCTCAGCTTATAGTCTGAATAGGTTGCGTCCTGGCTGATACCCGCTATATATGTGGCTTTAAGTGCATCAGCAGCAGTCCCTTTGTAGGTCTGCTTGCCATAGTGTGCGCCCAGCGTGACACCCGCCTCGGCAAGTGAATAGCTCGCGTTCAATTCGACATAGCTGGTACCGTTGGCATCATCCAAACCGAAGGTATCGCCCAAGCTATGTGAATATTTAAGCGTTACCCATTTGTAACCAATCGCGCCGTAAATCTCGTCGGTATCGGCTTTCGCAGCACCAGCAACCATCGTACTGGGATACTCGCCGGGATAGTTGTAGCGCAGATAACCCACGTCATAGCTGAAATCTGTGGCAAAACTGCTCTTGTAGCCAAAGTATGTATCCAGTTCGAGGCTGGAACTGGTAGCGCCTATTGCGCTGCCACTTGTAACCAAACTATCGCCAATCCAGCTGACATTTGAACCCCAGATGCCAGCATAAATGCCGCTGGAATGCGCATAATCAAAACCGCCTTGCAAAGCCGGATTGCCCCCAGTTTGCGAAATGCCGCGGTACAGATAATTGGAGACTAGACCGATGTTCGAGGTGATTGTGTGTGCGGATTCGGGAATAACGTGCTTACCTTCTTTGTGCTCTGTAGTTTCTACATCCGCCGCCATCGCCACGCCGGGTATCGCCAAGGCAGTCAAGATCAACGAGTTCAACAAATTCCTTTTCATCATGATGATTCCTTTTCTTATGGGTCGCGGGTTAAAATATAGCGGGTGGTTCTGTTTACGTAGGAGCGCGATGGGTTTTAAATACATCGCGTAATAAATTGCGCTCCTACACAGCAACCCCTCGTGTTTCCTGATTGACAGCCTTGCCTACCAACTTTGCCACATCCAGTATCAGCGCCACTTCGCCGTTGCCGAGTATGGTCGAGCCGCTGACACCGGACAATTTTTCAAACAGTTTACCGAGCGGCTTGATGACGGTCTGGTATTCTCCCAATAGGCCATCCACCACCAGCCCGGCTTGTTGCCCGGCGCACTGCACCACTACAATATTTTCGCGCCGCCCCGCTTCGCCCGATGTGTCGAACACATCGCGCAGGCGCAGCAGGGGCAGCACCTGGTCGCGTAGGTTGAGGTAGCTGCGGTTGCGAATCGCGGCGCGGTCTTCGCTGGATAACTCCATACATTCGACCACGGTATCCAGCGGCACAACGTAGGTGGCGCGGCCTACGCCGACCATGAAGCCATCAATGATGGCGAGCGTGAGCGGCAGGCGGATGACTACCGTAGTGCCCGCGCCCTCGGTGCTGTCTATGCTGACCGTGCCGCGCAGATCCTCGATATTGCGCTGCACCACGTCCATGCCCATGCCGCGCCCGGAAACATTGGTCACGGTCTGTGCAGTAGAAAATCCGGGTTGCATGATGAGCTGGTAAATTTCCGCGTCGCTGAGTTTTTGCTCGGCGCTAATCAAGCCACGCTCGATGGCGCGGCGCAAGATTTTTTGGCGATTCAGCCCGGCGCCGTCATCATCTACTTCGATGACGATGAAGCCTGCATCGTGATAGGCATTGAGGGAAATTTTTCCGGTTGCCGCTTTGCCATTTTTCTGCCGCACGGCTGGCGCTTCCATGCCGTGATCGAGCGCGTTGCGCACCAGGTGCATGAGCGGGTCGCTGATTTTTTCGATCATGGATTTATCCAGTTCGGTTTCCATGCCGCTTAATACCAGTTCGACCTGTTTGCCCAGTTCTTGCCCGAGATCACGCACCACGCGCTTGAAGCGGTTGAAAGTCTCGCCGATAGGTAGCATACGCAGTTTGAGCGCGCTGTCGCGGATTTCGCCCACCAGTGTCTCGGCGCTGAGAGTAGATTCGATCAGCTCGCCGATGCCTGCGCGTTGCGCCAGCAGACGGGTGCTGGCCTCGGCAATCACCAGTTCGCCGACCAGCGTGATCAGTTCGTCCAGCTTGTCGGCGCGTACCCGGATGAAGCTGTTTTCATGGGCGCGGCGCTCATTGATGATGCGTTGCTTGTCCAGCGCGGCATCCACCAGTTCATTCTGCACCACACCCTGGCCGGCCAGAATTTCGCCGAGCTTGTGCTTGTGTGCCCGGTCAGTGGCACGCGTGTTTTTTTGTTCGCTGAGAAATTGCTGCACGCGCAAGCCTTCCTCCAGTTCGCGCGGAGTTAACGCGCCACTGCTTACCAGCAGTTCGCCGAGGCGGGTCTTGTCCTCCGGCAAATTTTCGATGAGCTGGACGTAATCGAGAATTTTGCTGTGCGGCGGCAGGATGCTGATGATGCAGTCGTCGTGGACAAACTCAAATACATTTTCGATGGCCGCCTTGTCTGCCGC
>JANPNS010000071.1:0-5333 GCA_031427575.1 Gallionellaceae bacterium | reverse complement strand
CAGATAGAAGGCTCGCATCTGCGTAAGGTTACGCCAAGCAAAACCTCGCCCGAATTGGCGTGTCAGGTCGTCACCCAGGCGTTTGAGCAGCGCCTCACCGTATTCCGCACGCCCTTCGCCTCCCTGCTCGAATTCAACAATACGCCGCCCGATTTCCCAATAGCTGGCGGTCATCAGGGCATTGACGTTGCGGGCGGCGGCGCTGCGGGCGGCTTCCAGCAGATCAACGATGCCGGTATGAATGTCGCCGTAGCTGGTAGATGTCCTCAGCTTCTTCATGCCGATGCCTCACTCATCATGTCCCCGATTTTAATTAAGGGTCGCATTACACATCCATGCGCGCCTGCTTTGGCAGCGGCCTCGACGATTTCCAGTGCCCGCTCCAGCGACTGATTATGGTTGCCGGACATTTCGGCGATGATGAAAGGGGCTATGTTCTGGCCAAGCTGTCGATTATCAATACGCATTTATTCTCTCCAAAACTGTCAATCAGACGATGGCGCGGCCCAGCATAAAAGCCTCGGCTGCTGCACAACCTACCGTCGCGCCTCTCCACCGTGCGAGATGTTCTACCGCCTCAATAGATCGAGGATGCGGAAAGTTTCTCATTTCAGGCGCGTAAGCAAGTAGTGCCTCCATCTTTTGCTCCATATAGCCAGACACATCGTAAAAATAGTTTGGGGTAAAATATAAACCGGATGCCGCCGGACGCCATTCTGTGCTGGAAGGCACCTCAAAAAACAACAGGGTTTTCACCGAATGTTGTGGCTGCGGACGACAAGCCACAATAACGGCATCATGGAGCACCCTATGATCGACATTTACATCGCCAGCATGATGCGTCAGTACCAAACTAGGCTGGTAACGTTCGATCTCGGCTTCCACGAGTTTTACTACATCAAGCAACTCCAGCCCATCCATACGATTGTCCGGCAATGAGTCCAACTTTATCGAAGTTGAGCCGAGAATGCTGTTGGCCGCTTCCGCGCATTTTGCTAAATCAGATAATTCTCGCCGATGCATTAAAGGGTCGCGCCCCGCACTACGGCTGGTTGCGCCTTCGGCGACTATAAGGACATGCACCGCCCACCCTTCCTTTGCCAGGCGAGCAATCGTGGCGCCACAGCCCAGCACCTCGTCATCAGGATGTGCAGCAATTACAAGGGCAGTATTCATGATTTTTTCCTGGAAATTTTCACATCGGCAATGATTGAATCCAGCTTTAAACTGGCACGACTAAATTCCAGCCTGAAATGCTCTGTTTCGAGGAACGCAGAAGGATAGCCATCAGCATCCAACATCCGAATATAATCGAACACCTTCTCCAATTTATCCAGTTCTGCCAAATCCCCTTCTTGCGGGGTGCGGCGGCGAAAAATTGTCGGCTCCCCAATTTGTGGCTGTGGTGTCGGTTGTTCGCGCACAATGCTCTCGATCATTTCTCCAGTGAGCTTGCTGGCACGCAGCAGTATCTCCTCGGCTGTTCCCAATAGTGACAATGGGCGCTTTAAATAGATAGGGCCTGCATCTAAAGCCGCGACACAACGCAGGGCTGTCAACTGCGTTTCGCTAATACCATGCACAATGAGATTCTGAAGTGGACTACCGCCCCGGCCAAAGGGCAAATCGGTCATGTGAAAAATCACACATTCAAATCCTTCATAAATATCCGCCGGAATCTTCCATGACCAATGAGGAAAGAAAATATAACGCGGCCCAAAGGCTGCTAGGGCAGGGGTATCCAATTCAGAGGGGGTTCGCACACGGAGAACCTCCAGTCCCAAGTGCTCACGTACAGCCGACTCAATTGCGTCATGACGTGCATGGGGCGTTGCAATTACTACTCGTGAGTCTGTCATCGTATTAGCATCCTTTCCATACAAGGATTGTATGTTGCTCTTGGAACCCGGCTGCCAAAAAAGTTCGTAATGATGCAACATTCTTTGGCATAACTTCCGCTAACACAGTATCAATTTCGGGGTGATTTAGTAACAACCAACCCTGCCCCGCACGCAACAAAGTTTCCCCTAACCCTAATCCCGTCATCTCTGGGTCAAGGTAGATGGAAACCATAGCCCGTCGTGAATCGATAAAGTCATAACGTATGACACCAACCTCTCTTCCGTCCAACCTCCCCAAAAGCAGTGTGCGTTTCGGATCGACTAAACTTCTGTTCCACCAGGCAAGATGTGTATCTAAACTCACCGGGGCTGGGTCAAAAAAATAGCACCGGGTTGCTTCGTTGTTTCGCCATGGCCAGACAAGCTCGGCATCATCAGCAACCGCCAATCTGACATCGACAACGGCATAACCCACTTTTCCGATAACGCGCAACACACCGCATCCATCCACTGCCTGTATGCCATTCCGTGAAATGAACTGTCTCAGGTAACTATTCTCAATGAGTGCGCTAGCATGCCTTTGGATTATTTGAGTCAAGTCGCCTTTGATTTCTGGCGAGTAAAGCAAACCCTCCCGTGCAGCATCTGCAACCTGCTTTTGCTGATTATCCGCCGTACAAATGGCTAAAGTGGGCAAACCCAGACAACACCGCTCCCATGTCGCCGAGCCCCCTGCACCAATCGCCAAATCAGCCGCAGCCATCAACTCGGCCATCTGATCGGTTTGCACATGACTGATGAAGTTGTGTTCAGCACATACTGTTTCAATTTGTTCGCGATGCGGGTGCTGTGCGCCGATCACCACATCCACATGCAAATCACTGTAGCCAATATTGGCCAGTGCCTCAATGGCATGGGAGGTGTAATTGTCCGGATCCACCCCACCAAAAAATATCAGCAGCCGCTTGACCGGACCTGTGCGCGGCTCAACTTGCCCATGCAGCTTTTTGAATTCATCTCGGAGCAAGGCATAGCGTGGGCCAAGCAGCAATCGGCAGTGCGCGGGCACCTTGCCTGTGTAACGGGTATCCATGTCCGCATAGAAATTCTGGTCCAGCAGCACATCGCAGTCGTGCTGACGGTCGGCGATATCGTCGATGACCAATATTTTCTTAGCTGTATTGCGTAACACCGTTTCCCAGCGAGCATCCAAAGCGTAATGGTCTACCACCAGCCAATCCCATGTTTGGTCAGATAGTGCGTATCCGGTGTCTGTCGCATCCTGAGCTTGGCTAACTCCCAGCCAGTGAGTATGAGAAGTGTCGTTAGCAGTCTCTTCGCCCGGAATACCGTTGAGCAGCGCGAATTCATGCCCTTTGGTATTCAACATATCCCGTAAGTGTTCAGGCATGTGACGGCAGACAAAACGAATCTGTACTCCGCTCTGTTTCAGGGCGTCCGCCAAGGTCAGACAGCGCATGAAATGTCCGGTGCCAATCTGGCTTGAGGCATCGACGCGAATGGCGATTCTCATCTGATACACTCAATTCAGGCGCTTAAAACCGCCGTGACACACCGGCCCTTTGAGCAGGCCCATCACGTCGCGTCCGCCTTCGCATTCTTTAATTAGCGCAAATATCGGCTCCAGTACGCCAAAAAAGTTGGCGACGACTTCCGGCGTATGTTCGGTGCACACATACACACTCGTCCCGGCCAGATAACCCTTGAACAGCATCTCCTGCGTGATGAGCGTTTTGTAGGCCAGCGCATTAGGGCTGGTGAATGAGAAACCCGTCAGCGCGGGCAAGCCGTTGGTGGTGATGGACAGACCGTGTTTGTCCGCCAACGTTTTCCACCTTGCGGTAATGTTCAGTCCGGTCTGCGTGATCTGCTCCCAGGATTTCACGCGCTCCATCACCTCCAGGGTCTTGAGCGCGGCGGTCGGGCCGATACGTTCGGTCCAGAACGTGCTGCTGATGAAGGTGGTTTGCGCTGCCTCCATGATTTCCCGTTTGCCTATCGTGGCGGTAATGCCGTAGCCATTGCCCAATGCCTTGCCGAACATGGCCATGTCCGGCTCTACACCATATTTTTTATGCATGCCCCCAAAAGTTTCGCGAAAGCCGGAAGTACATTCATCAAAGATCAACACGATGCCGCGCTCGGTAGCGAGCTTGCGCACCTTGTGCAAAAAATTATCCTGCGGCCCCATATTGCGCACCACTTCCATTTTGATCACGCCGATATCGTGGGCGTTGACCAGCGCTTCCAGCTCGGCAAAATTGTTGTAATTGAATGGGAAGACAGTACCGCGCAGATTTTGCGGCACACCTCTGGGTTCTAAGCCGGGTAGCAGGTGACCCGCAAGGTTTTTGTCGTCGCCGAGGTTGGCGGACAGATACCAGTCGTGCCAGCCGTGGTAACCACAAATTGCTACATTGTCCTTGCCGGTGGCGGCACGAGCAATGCGAATGGCGATGGCGTTGGCCTCGCCGCCTGAGCGGGCAAGCCGCACCATGTGCGCCCAAGGGTGTAGTTCGATCAGCTTTTCTGCCAAATAGACTTCTTCCGGACAATTGAGGGTGGACATATTGCCGGAATCTATGGTCTTGCGTACCGCATCGTCTACTTCCTGATGACCATAACCCAATATGTTGGTGCCGATGCCCATGATGGACATGTCGATGTATTCGTTGCCATCCAGATCCCACACCTTGCAACCCTTGGCTTTGCTGAAGTAGGCGGGCCATAGTTCCGGCAAAAACATCTCGGCACGCTTGGACAGCAGCATGTTGCCGCCGGGGATGATTTGTTTGGCGCGCTTCCAAAGTTTTTGGCCGGTACCCATGATGGCTCCTTCATTGCGGATAATGTGTTGGTTGACGTTGAATATGTCCGGCCGCTGGCGTTGCAAGTTTAGCACTTCACCCCAAGTGAAATCGGTGCGGGGATGAAAGTGCAGAAAGACTTTTTCAATCACGGCGAAGTCAGCGGGTTCATCCACTGTCCAACGCAAAGCAGAAAGGTCCTGGCTGTGCTGCATGGCGGCAATATTGAACCGCCCCGGTTCGCGCAGGTAAGGCGTGACATGCTCGCGGTCAAAAGGCTTGCTGGTTTCTTGGCTGGCTTGCTCCAGCGCCTTGAAGGTGCAGACTTCGATGTCCAATCCGTCCGGATAGGTGGGCGGATTGGTATTGCTGAAATAATCCACCCCGGCAGACTTGAAGCGGCGGATGGCTTCATCAACCAGACCTGGATCCACCAGCGGACAGTCGCCGGTGATGCGCACTACCACATCGGCCTGGTGTGCGCGTGCAGCCTGCACATAGCGGTCGAGCACATCGTTTTCGCTGCCCTGTTCGCAGGCATAACCAAGGCTGCGAACATGTTCGACCAGCGGCCGGTTGCGCGCATCCACCGAGGTGGCGACGACGATTTGATCCACCTCTTTTGCTTGGGACAAGCGTGACAACAACAGCTCTATCATCGGGA
>JANPNS010000070.1:0-4418 GCA_031427575.1 Gallionellaceae bacterium | reverse complement strand
GCTTCCGGTGCCATGTAGTTTTCATCATGTTTAGCCAACACCTCATCCGCTCGGAATACGTTGTCGGTCCCCAGTTTTCCGTGAACCACCACGCCTTTTCCTTCCTTGAACAGGTCGGGCAGGAAACCCTTGTACACGACCGTAACACTCTTGGCGGTATCGGTCACATCGAAATGAACGGTCAGGCCATCGCTCTGGCGTTTGATGCTGCCAACTTGCACCAGGCCGCCGACGCGGAAGCTGCGCCCTTGCGGCGCTTCATTGTTGAACACCTGGCTCGGCGTAAAGTACAGGCTGACGTTGCTTTGCAGCGCATACATTACCAGACCCACTGCGGTACTCAAGGCAACCAGGGCAACGATGATGTATATAAATTTTTTATGGCGTGGTTTCATGCTATTCCCCTTTTTCAGCATTTTGCATCAATCGTAATTGCTGCAAAGCGATATTTTTTCTGTGGCGCACCAGTGCTATTTCGACGATAAATATAAACAGCACCATGCCATATGAGCCCCATACATAAAAGGCGCGACCACCCATTGCAAAGAATTCTCCCCAGTTCATTGTTTTACCTCCGCCAGTTCGGTCACCCATTGGGTGTTACGTTCACGTTCCAGAATGATGCTGCGCACACGCGCCAGCGACACCGCAATGGCATACAACCAGCACGCCAGCAACATGCTGTACATGCCCAACTGCATGTCCACGTGCATGGCGGTGCCGCTGAATTTGATGGTAGCGCCTTGATGCAAAGTATTCCACCATTGCACCGAAAAATAGATGATCGGCACATTGACCGAACCGACAATGGCGAGCAAGGCAGCGGCACGGTCGGCACGGCGGGGGTCATCAATGGCCGCGTGCAAGGCAATAAATCCAAGATAGAGGAACAACAGCACAAGCTCGGAAGTCAGGCGCGCATCCCACACCCACCATGCGCCCCACATCGGTTTGCCCCACAATGCGCCGGTCCATAAAGACATAAAGGTGAATAACGCGCCGGTAGGTGCCAGAGCGGAAGCCATCATGGAAGACAAGCGCGTATTGAAAATAAGCCCCAGTGCGGCATACCCCGCCATGACCAGATAAATAAACATGGACAGGATGGATACCGGCACGTGGATGAATATGATGCGATAGGCTTCGCCTTGTGTCACATCGGTCGGCGCCACAAAGAAACCGATATACAGACCAACCACAAACAGGATGGCGGACGACCAGGCAAACCACGGCACCATTTTGCCGACCAGCGCATAAAAGATGTTGGGCGAAGAATATTTAAACCAGTTTATAGCCAAGATTTACTCCATTGAAATACGCAAGGCTTGCGCCGTAACCCAGGGGGTGAATGCCCATGCCAACACCAGCAGCGCGCCCAGCAATGACATATTTGAAGCCACACTCATGCCGGTTTCAACCGCTTCCACCGCGCCCGCTCCAAAAATCAACACCGGAATGCACAATGGCAACACCAGCAACGACACCAGCACTCCGCCACCGCGCAGCCCCAACGTCAGCGCCGCGCCTATCGCGCCTATCATGCTTAATATCGGGGTACCCAGCAACAAACCGGCTATCAATACCCACAATGCCTCAGCAGACATATCAAACTGCAAGCCGAGCACGGGCGCCATCAACACCAACGGCAAACCGGACACCATCCAGTGCGCCAAAATTTTTCCCAACACCAGCATCGACAGCGACTGCGGTACCAGCAGCATCTGCTCCAGTGTGCCGTCCAGATAATCCGCCGAGAACATACGCCCCAGTGACAGCATGGAAGCCAGCAATGCCGCCACCCACACCACACCAGGCGCCATCTTGCGCAGCATGTCGAGTTCCGGCCCCACTCCCATCGGGAACAGGCTCACCACCATGACGAAAAAAATCAGTGTGGTCAACACATCGGAACGGCGACGCATAGCCAGCACCAAATCGCGGCGTATCACCAGGCTCAACAACCCAAACATCGACAGCTTGTTCATGACAGTGACAGTCGGCGCGTTGTTATTCCCGCCACTTCCAATGGCTGGTGGGTGGTATAGATTACCATGCCATTATTCGCCAGATGCTCGCCTATCAATTCCTGCATCAACCCCACCGCGCCCACATCCAGCGCAGTGAGCGGCTCGTCCAGAATCCACAGCGGAGCATTACTGAACAACAAGCGCGCCAACGCCACGCGCCGACGCTGCCCTTGAGACAACACCATGACCGGTAAAGTTTCCCGTCCGCGCAAACCCATACGGCGTAACGCCGCAATAACCTGATTGTCGTCTACTGCGCAACCAGCCAAACCAGCACCTATGCGTAAATTCTCGAGCGCGTTCAATTCATCCTTGATGGCGTTCAAATGGCCGAGATAAATCATCTCGGCATAGTATTCCTCGTCCAATTCACGGATGCTCTGACCGCGCCACCTGATTTCTCCCGCCGTAGGCATCATGAAGCCGCATATAGTTCGCAACAGGCTGGTCTTGCCGCTGCCATTGGCTCCCTCCACCTGTAGCAACTCACCCGCTGACAGGGAAAAATTCAAGCCGGAAAACAGCAGGTGGTCTCCGCGAGCGCAGGCAAGGTTGCTAATTTCCAGCATTGAGTGAACAGGTTCCAGGAACAATTCAGAGCGGCTATTATAATATGAATGCATCTGCGCGGTGCGCCGTATTGATTGTAGGGTTATAATTCGCCCGATCTGACTTATCAATACTCAATACAGAGGAATGAAATGGGATTTCTAGCTAACAAACGCATTCTGATCACCGGTATGCTCAGCAACCGCTCTATCGCTTACGGCATCGCCAAGGTCATGCGGCGTGAAGGCGCAGAGCTGGCCTTTACCTACCAGGGTGAGCGTATACGTGACCGGGTAAGCGAATTGGCGCGGGAATTTGACAGCGCATTGCTGTTTCCGTGCGATGTGGCCAGCGATGCGGAAATCGAGCAGCTATTTGCTGACCTCAGCCAGCACTGGGATAAATTTGACGGCTTTATACATGCCATTGCTTTTGCCCCGCGCGAGGCGCTGGCAGGCGAATTTCTGGATGGATTCAGCCGCGAGGCTTTTCGTATCGCGCACGATATCAGCGCCTACAGCTTCCCGGCCATGGCCAAGGCCGCCTTGCCGATGATGGAAGGCCGCAAGGCAGCACTGCTGACCTTGAGTTATCTCGGCGCAGTAAGCACCATGCCGCACTACAATGTGATGGGCCTGGCCAAAGCCAGTCTGGAAGCCAGCGTGCGCTACCTGGCAATGAACCTGGGCAAGCACGGCATCCGCGTCAATGCCGTTTCAGCCGGGCCTATCAAAACGCTGGCCTCCGCTGGCATTGCCGATTTCAACAAATTGCTTATCTACAACGAAATGAACGCACCACTGAAGCGCAATGTGACCATTGAGGAAGTGGGCAATGCTGCTGCCTTTCTGTGCAGCGACCTGGCCAGCGGCATCACCGGCGAAATCACCTATGTCGATGGTGGCTTCAACACCACCTCACTGGGTCTCGCCGATTTATAGCGGCAACCGCCACCCATGAAAAACGCCACCGAAGGTGGCGTTTTTATTCCATTTGTTCTCCAATAAGGTGATGCGTTGGGTTTCTTTGGCTTTGAGGTCAGGCTCCATGGCGCGCCGGTCTTCTTCGCGATGTCGTTCGAGCATGGCGCGGGCGCAAGTTTCCAGTTTGCCTGCCTGGCGCTCGAAATCAGCACGGGTGCCGCTCTTTGCCTTGGAGGCGTTGCTCGGCAGCTTCACGCCATCAATGGCAAACATCTCTCGTCCGATGAGCCCTTGCCGGTCGCAGATGAAGAGCACTTGGCTGAAAATGTGGGCTATCTCGTCGCCCAGTGTGCTGATGAAGTTGGCGATGGTGGTGAAGTGCGGGGCCGTGTCGCCCGAGAGCGCGATGAAGGTGACGTGGCAGCAGGCAGGCACGCTCGATGTTGCGGCTACTGATAATGCCTTAGCTGTAGGCGAACAGGATGATCTTGAGCAGCATGGCGGGTGGGTAGGCGGCAGCGCCTGTGGCATCGTTGCACAACCTGGTATCCAGGCCAGTCAGGTCGATCTGGTGATCGAGCAGGTAATTCATTGCATGTTCGATGGTGCCCGGTAGGAGTTGTCGTTACATATCCACCGCGATGAAGCGAGGGCTGGTGTCGATGTGTTTGTAGCGCGCGATATTATTTCTCCGCAAATGTGTCTTGCAGTTTGACCTTGATATTTCATTTGGTTAACGGCACGATGCGGGTATGAAGATACTTTTTCTACAGCTTCGTTAGTTGTACTGTGTTACAAAGTGCTGAAGGGATGCAGTGCAAGGCGAAATCGGGCGAAAAAGCGGAGTTTACACGTCGTCTATCGCTACGCGACCCCGCATTTTGAGCCCGATTTTAACGCCGCAATGCGCCCTTCAGTG
>JANPNS010000069.1:0-5414 GCA_031427575.1 Gallionellaceae bacterium | reverse complement strand
CGGCCCGCAGGTCGGCAAGGAACTGGTGGAAAATGGAGCTATGGCTCTGCTCCTGGTGTCGCTGGGCATTGTCGGCTACTTGTGGATACGCTTCGAATGGAAATTCGGTGTGGCCGCGATTATTGCCAACCTGCATGACGTGGTCATCATACTTGGCTTCTTTTCTTTCTTTCAATGGGAATTCTCGCTCCCCGTGCTGGCGGCGGTGCTGGCGGTGCTGGGTTATTCGGTGAACGAGTCGGTGGTGGTATTCGACCGGATACGCGAAAATTTCCGCAAAATGCGCAAAGCGGAGGTGGCCGAAATCATCGACAACGCCATCACGCGCACCATGTCGCGCACCATCATCACCCATGGCTCCACCCAAATGATGGTGACCGCTATGCTGTTTCTCGGCGGCGAGACCCTGCATTATTTCGCGCTGGCCTTGACCATAGGCATCCTGTTCAGTATCTATTCCTCGGTGTTGGTCGCCAGCCCCATCCGGATGTTGCTGGGCGTGACACGCGAAGATTTTATCAAACCGGAAAAAACGGCAGAACAAGCTCTTCCATAATGGAGCTACTCGCGTTCTTGATTGATCTTGTCCTGAATCTTGATACCCACCTGCTGGCGCTGACGCAGGAATACGGAGTCTGGGTGTATGGCATCCTGTTCCTGATCATATTCAGTGAAACCGGTTTGGTGGTTGCCCCCTTTCTGCCGGGCGATTCGCTGCTGTTCGTGGCGGGCGCATTGTGCGGGATGGGCGCATTGCAACTCGAGCTGCTCGCCCCGTTGCTGGTCGTGGCATCGTTCAGCGGCGACAACACCAACTATTGGATAGGGCGGTTGTTAGGCTTGCGCTTGATTCAGCGCATGAACGGTAAATTTATCAAGCGTGAACATCTGGACAAGACCCACGCCTTCTATGAGAAACACGGCGGCAAGACCATCATCGCCGCGCGCTTCCTGCCGATTGTGCGCACCTACGCGCCGTTTGTGGCAGGTGTCGGGCTAATGCGCTATCGGCTGTTTGTGCTGTTCAGCGCGCTGGGCAGTGTGCTGTGGATCAGTTTCTTCACCGTCGGCGGCTATTTTTTAGGCAACATCCCGGTGATCAAGGACAACATCACCGTGATGATTCTGGCTATCGTTTTTATTTCCATTCTGCCCGCGCTATTCCAGTTCATACGTCGCCGTAAACAACAGGCCAGTTAATCCTAAAAAACGTAATTCAAGCCACAGAGTTCACAGAGAACACAGAGAACACAGAGAGTGACAGGGGTTTTCAGCCTTTCGTGGATTCACCCAAAAGGTGAATAGACTTACCGTTGCAACCATTTGTTTTTCCTCTGTGAACTCTGTGTCCTCTGTGGCCAACTGTTTTTTCTAGGTTAATCTGCCGCCGACATTCTAATGCCCTTCAGTTTTCCCGCGTCCCAATTGGCTAGGGCCCAATCCCATATCGTTGACAAATCATAACCCGCCAGTTCAGCAGGCGGCTCCTGACCTAAAAATGCCAGCACGCGCAGCAACGTGCTAACCGGCTTGCCGATGTTTACTGGCGAGGCGAGTGTCTGCTTGCTCAGTTTTTCGCCTTGTGCATTCACCGCGATGGGCAGGTGTGTGTAGGCTGGGGTGGTCAACCCCAGCAGCCGTTGCAGGTAAATTTGGCGTGGCGTGGATGCAAGCAGGTCGGCGCCGCGCACGACGTGCGTGATGCCCTGGAATGCATCATCAACCACTACTGCAAGCTGATATGCGAACAGCCCGTCAGCGCGCTGCACCACGAAATCGCCAATCTCATCTGCTAAAGATTGCGCGATGCGTCCTTGCAAAGCATCGTCGATTTCCATTACCTCGGCCTTGGTACGCACGCGCCATGAGCGAGCCTGCCTGCCTTGTACCAAAGGTAGGCAATCCGTATCCAACCTGCGGTTGGGCGGAGTTGACACCACAATGCCATTGCGACACGTCCCCGGATATATCTGCCCTTCAACTCCATGCAACGCCGAATCGGCAATCTCCTTGCGGCTACAGGCACAGGGGTAGGCCATGCCGTCGCGCTGTAACTCGTGCAGCGCCTCTTCGTAGGCTGCCGTGCGCTGGCTTTGATACAACACCGTTTCATCCCAAAGCAGGCCAAAACATTCCAGTGCGCGCAGGATATCATCGGCTGCGCCCGGCGCATTGCGCGACGTGTCGAGGTCTTCCATACGCACCAGCCATGTGCCGCAGTGCTGCCTGGCTTCGAGATAGCTGCCGATAGCGGTGACGAGCGAACCAAAATGAAGGGGGCCTGTGGGGGAAGGAGCGAAGCGCCCGCGATAGTTGGGGGAGGATTGCATTCGGTTGTAGATACTGTTAGCGCAGCGATACCCAACAAACGATGTATTGAACCTAAAAAAAGCAGTTGGCCACAGAGAACACAGAGTTCACAGAGAAAAACAATGGGTTGTTGTTAATGACCCCCTCACCCATTGGGTGAACATTAAAAATGTGTGAAACCCGCATCATCTCTGTGTCCTCTGTGTTCTCTGTGGCTTGAACTGCGGTTTTTAGGTTGAAGGAAGTGATGGGTAGTTTTGCACAGCCATCTGACTAGACCGTCCAAAAACGACAGCTAAGTCATTGGTTATCGCTGCGCTCTGACGATTTTTCACGCGGTTCACCGCGTAGAAAATCGCGTAACTTTGTTGTAACCCATCCTACGTCGGCAGACAAGATTGCAGGAATATTCCAGCTTTTTCTTGTTAAAACTCAACATCCAATTCAACCACTGTACAGGCATCGCGTTCGTTGCCGGTATGATAATCTTTAATAATTGTCCCGTGGCCTATGCGCTTACGGTTGCCTCCCCATGCTGCCACTACAGGCGTTTCCGACGGAAACTGCTGCAAGAACTGTATCAGCTCCTTTGCAGTAGGCGTCGTGAAGTTCATATAATTAAGTTTGTTATTAAATATTTTGCTTCGTTTCAGTTCCATCATTTTTCGTTCCCCCAAACGTGCCGGTTATTTTATAGGACACCTCTAAAAATTCAAGCTTCCAAGCCAGACAAGGCGCGAGCAAAAAATTACTTCTTACATATCAAACATATGCGGCGCACTAAAAAAATTTTCGCGCCTTGCCTGGCTTAGGATTTTGAATTTTTAGCGATGCCCTATGGTTGCTTAGCGGAACCATAATTTGACTCCTCAAGCCATACGCTCAACTGCTCAATCGAACCCGGGCGCCCCATATGATAGCCCTGTACCGTGTCACAACCCAGCGATCTCAGCCGCTCCAAAGCCTCTGCTGTTTCAACCCCTTCAGCAACTACAGTCAAGCCCAGATTATGGGCAAGGTCAATTGTGGAACGGACAATGATATTGTCATTTTCATTTTTTATCATGTCTATCACAAATGACTTGTCCACCTTGATTTTTGCCACCACCAGCTTTTTGAGATACGCCATCGAAGAATAACCGGTACCAAAATCATCTATCGAGATAAGGATACCGATCTCGCATAATTTCTTGACTGTTGCAATCGCACACAGCGGGTTTTGCATTAACGCTGTTTCAGTGACTTCCATTTCAAGCAGCGTCGGCGGAACCGTGAAGTCGCGCATAATTTCCAGGACTTGATCCGGGAATGACGGATCCTGCAAATTGATCGCGGAAATGTTGATCGCAATCGGCAGCACAAGTCCCTGTTGCTGCCATTCCGTTAATTGCTGCAAGGCCATTTTAAGTACCATGCGTGTCAATGGTTTAATCAAGCCGTTCTGCTCGGAGATTGGAATAAAGTCGTCAGGAAAAATCAGGCCTTCAGTGGGATGTTGCCAACGTAGCAAGGCCTCGACGCCGCAAATACGATTGCTGGCAAGGTCTATCTTGGGCTGGTAATGAAGCAAGAACTGGTTTTCCTCGATTGCCGTTTGCAAATCATTTTTCAAAAAACTCAGTTTTGTGTTTTGCAAATCCTGTTCGGCATCATAAATCGCAAAACCGGTTCTGGCGCGCTTGGCGCTATACATCGCAACATCTGCGCAACGCAGTAGTTTGGTAGAGTCATCGCCGTGCTCAGGGAATAATACGATGCCCAGGCTGGCACCAATATGCAGTGTACGGCTACCAATATTAATTGGCTGGCGTACCGTTTCCAGAATTTTTTGCGCCGCAATGATAACGCCATCCCGCCCACTGACTGCCGTCAGTAAAATTGCAAATTCATCTCCGCCAAGCCGCGCTACGGTATCGGAACCCCGCAACACCTGGAGCAAGCGCGTCGCAACCTGCTGCAATACCATATCCCCGCAATGATGACCGAGCGTATCATTGATGGCCTTGAATTGATCCAGATCCATCATGATCAGCGCCAGCATTTTCTTTTCGCGGAGACTAATCAGAATGGCCTGTTGCAAGCGATCATGCAGCAAAATCCGATTGGGCAGATTAGTCAGGCCATCATGCATCGCCTGGTGGTGCATTGCGCTGCCAATGTCGCGCGCTTCCAGCAGCGCCTGTTCTTTGGCCTGTATTTCGCCACGCAACAATTCCTGTGCTTCGTCAAGGCTCTTGACCACACGGGTCAACGCACGCAACGGCAATATCTTGAGTGCGAAATAAATTGCCAGCGCCAGCACGGCACTGAACAATGCCGCGATGCCGCTAGCCAGCAATAGCGGGCGCATGCTTTTTGCGACTTCCACTTTCCCTATAACTTTCTCTCCGGCAACCCTATTGCCGTTACTTAACACGGCACTGCGACTAAAAACAGGCCAGTCGAGCTCGACCGGTATAAAGGCAATGCTGTTACCGTGCTCATCCCTGATGTGGTTACGGTGCATGGCAGTAACCGGTGCGTTTAAAATAAGTGTGACCACCAGGCGGCGTTTGTCTGAACGCCATGAGTCAGGATTAGCGTCAATGATTTCTAAAATACTATTCGCGCTGCGATTAGCCTCAACTTGCAGCGCCGCAGATTCATAGCGATAAGCGACAAAAAAATAGCCCAACGGAATTGCAATAAAGGCTATTAAGGAAATAGCACCCGCAACGACTTGGACGATTTTCGCCAGGCTATGGTAGGGATTTATGTGATCAGCCAACGGCTAGCCCCGATTATTTTACTTCCGGTGTCAGTACGAGATGACCAGTGCGCCGCAGGATGGCTGCGCCTTCATTCGAACGAATAAAATCGATGAAGCGCTGCACCTCTGCTTTCGGATGAGACCCTGTAATCAGATAAAGACTCTTTATCATGGGGTAGGTGCCATTAGCGATATTTTCTACGGTAGGGGCGACGTTATTTATTGCCAATGCTTTCAGGGGGCGATTTTCTCCGAGAATCAGTGCTAGCGTACTCGGCCCCACTGCGCCGGCAATCTTCTGAATGTTGTCGGCTGCATCTTGATCAGTAGACGCGATTGGTAAGCCGCGGCGTTG
>JANPNS010000068.1:0-5883 GCA_031427575.1 Gallionellaceae bacterium | reverse complement strand
CGGAAACTTCATCGTCTCCTGAATGCCGTCCATCTTACGGACTGACACAGCCCCCAGCTCTTTGATGCGTTTGATGACTTGGTTCACCAAAATCTCGGGCGCAGAGGCGCCCGCCGTCAAGCCGATAGTGGTTTTGCCTTGGAACCAGGCGTCTTGCAGCTCGTCGGCGCTGTCGACCATGTGGCTTTCTGTGCCCAGTCGGGAGGCCAGCTCGGCCAAGCGGTTGCTGTTGGATTTTATCTGTGGTATTGCGCTTCATCAATACGGTCCAGGGCACTAGTGCGCGTTCAAAATTTCCCAAAGCAGCATCAACCCAACCCGATCCCAACAACGCCTTGTTCGAATAGGGCCCCGCTAATCGAACGCGATCAAGGTATTGTTGCGCGGATCCGGGTTGGCCGCTTTCCAGCAGTCGATACCCTAGAATCAGGTTTGCCTTGTCCCTGATGGCCAATGCGCCCTCATCTTCGCTGGTAATCTGTCCCGTTTTGTTGAGCTGCTCCAGCCCTTTTTGCTCTTGTCCGCTTTGATACAGGGCAATGCCAAGATCATAGGCTGCGAAACCTTCAAAACTTTTGACATCCTGCAATGCCTCCAGGATTTTCACGGCATACTCAAATTGCCCATTAGCCATGTAAATCTGTGCGCGCAGAAACTGCTCGTCATAGCGAATTACTTCAGGAATCAGGTCTGTGATCTTTTTGATGGCATTTAATGCTTTGAAAGGCTCGTTCTTTTGCATGTAGGTACGCGCAAGACTGTAAGCCATTTTATTGCGCGCCGATTGGTCAAAGGTACTCTCGGCAATCGCCTTGATTACAAGTTCAGCCCGCTGAGACATCCGATAAGCCAGCTCGACATCATCCACTGTGAATCCATCAGCGGCAGCCTGAAAATGCAACTGGTCGTGATTGAGTGTATCCGCTCCATAACCCTGACCAAACTCGGTTTCCAGTCGGCTGATCGCGTCAAAATACTTGCCCTGATAGGCATAGTAGAACACTTCGCCAAGATGGAGATCCTGTAACTTGGTGTGCGTTGGGACATCACTTGCAAAAGAAAATGGAGTAAAACACAAACCAATCAGCCAAAGGTATCGAGCCATCATAGGCTGTTAATCTGCAATACTTTGAATAGTTGAGCCTGACCCAGACAGGGTAATTTCGATGACCTTGGGTCCCTTCATTTTGTAGAACTTGTGGCTGGTGCTTCTCTGATAATCACTATTGTCAGCCGCTTTGCCGATTATTTCCACGTCCAGCGTGTGCGTGCCGCCCCGGATATTCCCGGTATAGATGCGCTGCACCCCCCCATGTTGCAGTGCTTCCAGTTCTTTGGCTGCATAGATGTAATGGCTGACGCTCTTCCCATCTATCTTGATGGTAATGGCGTCAAGGCGGGATCTATCCCCCTGCGCAAGCGACACAAATAACGATACCTGGGTATCCGCGGGATACATCAATTTCTCCTGGAGCTGCCGGAGTTCAGCCGAAATGCGCAATACTTCCCGTTTGATGGCCTGTACCTTTTCGTCCAGTCCTTCTGCTGGCACTTGGTCAGCCTCCTCGGCTGCATAAACAAGCCCCCACATTCCAATCATGATACCGAGCGCTGCGCTTCTAACAAATTTTCCCATGACTGTTACCTATTTTTTCCCAAGGCAGACACACTGGATTCCAAAATTCATATTGCATATATGGTTAAGGGCACCTCTAAAAATCCAAACTCCGTCGCGATACTGCGTTGCTCACAAAAAATTACGCCTTACATTCCTGTCCTGAGCCCAGTCGAAGGGTCAAACATGTGCGGCGCGGTAAAATTTCTTTCGCGCCTTGTCACGCTTAGGATTTTGAAATTTTATTCCAATTCCGGATAGAAACGATCACTGCGTTGGCTTCGTCTTCGGCTCCTAGCCGTACTACTTGTACTGTCTTCGTCACCTTATCCTCGCCGCCTTGTGCTCCTTCCTATCCGGAATTGGAATTAGAGGTGCCCTTAAGCAAAAATCACACCGCCTTTGCCGCGTCTGGCCGCCGACGCAATCCCTATGCAGGTGTGGAACTTGTTGATACTGGTTTATTTTACCTCAAAAATGGTCTTGTTTCCTCGCCACCTGCGGAGAAGATTGAAGGTGTTGGGGGCAAACACTAATATGCCGGAAGGGAATTGTCGAGTGGAAGGCGAAGCCTGCAAAGCAGGGGCCTAGACAAGTTGCCGAGTCGAGTTTGTGTAAAAAATGGCTTTAGTTCAGGGCGCCTCTAAAAATTCAAAATCCTAAGCGAGACAAGGCGCGAGCAAAAAATTGCGACGCCGCATATGTATGACCCTTCGACTGGGCTCAGGACAGGAATGTAAGAAGTAATTTTTTGTGAGCAACGCAGTATCGCGACGGAGTTTGGATTTTTAGAGGTGCCCTTCATTACCTGCCGGGCGGAACATAGCCGGCAGGCATTTCCGCTCCAGCGCCAAAGAAATGACTTTCCATTTGCTTGGCCAGATATTGGCGCGCCTGGAGATCCGCAAGGTTCAAGCGGTTTTCGTTAACCAGCATGGTCTGGTGCTTGAGCCAGGCAGCCCATGCTTCTTTCGACACCTGTTCGAAAATGCGTTGCCCTAGCGCGCCGGGATAGGGTGGCCGAACCAGTCCTTCCGCTTCACGCCCAAGTTTTACGCACCATATCATTCTTGCCATTATTCATTCTCCAATTTGTTAACGTGAAACTCGCGCAGCGAGACCTTGTCCCCCTCTCCCTCTGGGATAACCAGCGACTTGGCTGCGGTCGTTGGCAGCTTAGTCGAATGGCTAGTTGTTCCACCCAGAGGGATGGGGAGAGGGAAGCGGGCATAGCGAGTTCATTATCATGGGCGGCATATTTGCCATGCCCGTTAGATTTATACATCCCTCAGAAAGACTTTGGAGCGACGCTGGTAGTTATACAGCGCCTTCTTTTGTGCGGGCAATTGCCCGATATCGGCTTCCTTGAAGCCGCGCTCGATGAACCAGTGCGCCGTGCGCGTGGTCAGCACAAACAACTGCTGCAAACCCTGCGCCTGCGCCTGCGCCATGATGTGCTTGAGCAAAACATCGCCGTAGCCATGCTTGCGGTAGTTCGGCTGCACCACCAGGCAGGCTAGTTCGGCAGCCTGCTCATCGGCAAACGGATACAGCGCAGCGCAGCCTATAATGCGACGATCATGTTCCAACACCACAAAGTGGCCAATCTCGCGCTCCAGCCGCTCACGTCCGCGCCGCACCAGAGTGCCGTCAACTTCCAGTGGCTGCAACAGTTGCAAAATGCCGCCGACATCATCTATAGTCGCGTCGCGCAAAGTATTGAGCGTGCTTTCAACCACCATGCTGCCGATACCAATGTCACTGAATAATTCTTGCAAAATGGCGCCATCAACATGGCGGCTGATCAAGTGGGTGCGCGCCACGCCTTCCTCGCAGGCCGTCACTGCGCAGGGTAAAAACAGCGACACATCTTCCGGCAGCTTGCGCTTGCCGGATAGGATGGTGTTGGCGTCGGCTCCAGTCAATTCGCGCAATAGCTCGCCTTTATTGTCCTGTACGCCATCAGTGTCCATCAGAAAAATCAGCTTGTCTGCATCCAGCGCGATCGCGGTACGTGTTGCCACATCTTCCAGGGTAAGATTAAACACCTCGCCGGTGGGCGAATAGCCGAGCGGTGAGAGCAGCACCACTTCACTATGCGCGAGCCGGTCTTTAATCGCGGCCACATCTATCTTGCGCACGCTGCCGGTATGCAGCAAATCCACGCCATGAATCACGCCCATCGGTTGGGCGGTGATGAAGTTGCCGCCCGCTACGCGGATGTCGGCGTTGGCCATGGGCGAATTCGCCAGCCCCATAGACAACAG
Source organism: Gallionellaceae bacterium (assembly GCA_031427575.1). Taxonomy (GTDB): domain Bacteria; phylum Pseudomonadota; class Gammaproteobacteria; order Burkholderiales; family Gallionellaceae; genus Nitrotoga. Next base: position 2,001 of record JANPNS010000068.1, on the reverse strand, counting down.
CGCTTCAATCTCCACCCTTACTCGACCGACAGCCTCCTTCACGCATTGCATGGTTTCCGCATCGGTCAGGCGAATGCCATGATGATAGTGATCTTCAAGGTTGCTGCGCGACACATGCTGCTCGATTTGCGGGCGCGCGCCATGCACCAGCACCAAGCGCACACCCAGGCTGGAAAGCAGGTTGAGGTCATGAGTCAATTCGATAAATTTCCCGTCCGCCACCATCTCACCGCCGAATGCAACCACAAAAGTGCGGCCACGAAAGGCGTTGATATAAGGCGCGACCGAACGGAACCAGGCAACGAACTCGGCGGATTCAGAAGCTGAAGAAGTAGAGGGATCAAACATGGTTATGGTTTTCGATATGGCGCGATAAGTAATCAGGCGTGTGCTATTGCTAATATAATGCCATAAAATTGAGTCTCGATTTCAAGCAATAGCCAACTATATATAGGACGCTTCTAAAAATTCAAAGTTCTAAGCAAGACAAGGCGCGAGCAGAAAATTGCGACGCAGCATATATTTGACCCTTTGACTGGGCTCAGGACAGGAATGTGAGGAGCAATTTTTTGTGAGCAACTCAGTATTGCGACGTTGTTGGATTTTTAGAAGTGTCCTATAATTTTCGATTACCGCCATTGGAGCGTGTTGTGTCATTTGAGTCAATAAAGGAATTGCTCGCACCAGATATGTTGGTTGTGGATCAGGTAATACGCGCCCGCCTGCATTCCGAAGTGGCGCTGGTCCGCCAGGTAAGCGAGTACATCATCAATAGCGGCGGCAAGCGGCTGCGTCCGGCATTGGTGGTGCTGTCTGCCAACGCGCTAAATTACCACGGCAAACATCATCACGAGCTGGCAGCAGTCGTGGAATTCATTCATACCGCCACCTTGCTGCATGACGATGTCGTGGATGAATCCGGCTTGCGCCGTGGCCGCGCCACTGCCAGCGCCCTGTTCGGCAATGCGGCCAGCGTGCTGGTAGGAGACTTTTTGTATTCGCGCGCCTTTCAGATGATGGTGGCAGTTAGTGACATGCGGGTCATGCAAACTGTGGCGGATGCTACCAACACCATAGCCGAGGGCGAGGTACTGCAATTGCTCAGTTGCCATGACGCGAGTGTGGATGCTGCCAGCTATTTGCGCGTGATCCACTGCAAGACCGCAAAACTTTTTGAGGCCGCCATGCGGCTGGGAGCGATTTTGGCGCAAGCGGACAACGCGATCGAACGAGCAGTAGCAGAATACGGGAAACACCTGGGAACAGCATTTCAGTTGGTGGACGATGTATTGGACTATTCCGGCGACGAGCAGGCCACCGGAAAAAATCTGGGGGATGATTTGGCCGAGGGCAAGCCTACCTTGCCGCTGATTTATGCCATGCAACACGGCGATGCCAGTCAGGCTGCGCTGGTGAAGCGAGCCATCGAGCAAGGCGACCTCGGCCATTTTGCCGAAGTGCTTAAAGTAATCAAACAGACCGGTGCGCTGGAATACACGCGCAAGCAGGCACAACGGGAATCAGACGCGGCCTGCGCTGCGCTGGCCAACTTGCCGGATACGAATTACAAACAATCTTTGTTACAATTAGCTGACTTTGCCGCCACACGGCAATTTTAATGGTGCTTCGACAAACTTAAATTTCGAGACAAACCATCGTAGGGGCACGACGGTGTCAATTCCGCCCAACCGAAGGTTGGATGCGGATTGCCTAACTTTGTTGCGCCGTGCCCTTGCAAGTGCGCAACGGGGTTAATTTTTAGAGAAGTGCCCTGAATTCGGGGTGTAGCTCAGCCTGGTAGAGTACTGCGTTCGGGACGCAGGAGTCGGAGGTTCGAATCCTCTCACCCCGACCAATTAACCTAAAAACCGCAGTTAACCACCCCCATCCGCAAGATTTGCAAGCAATCGAATGTTTTGCGGCGGTCCGATACTGGCAATAACCCGCTTAATATGGTCGCAGACGAGGTTCCAAACGGTGGTCGGGTTAAACTGCTCCGTA
>JANPNS010000067.1:0-3621 GCA_031427575.1 Gallionellaceae bacterium | reverse complement strand
GTTGAGCGTAGCGGAACCCAACATCATTTAAAAAAGGTTAAGACAAAACCGCCGGTGGTAGACCGGCAGCTAGTCACTTTCTTTTGCTTCGCCAAAATAAAGTAACCAAAGAAAAGGCGACCCCGGTTTGCCGCCGCTGCGCGGTTCCCTGCGTTGCTCGACTGATCAGGCGGCTGCGGAACTCGCGCTACGCGCTCAAACAGTCCTCGCCGACATCCCCTGACCATCCTGCGCTACTCGGCGGCGCACAGGGGGAAAAGGGAAATCCAGAACCACCGCGTGGGCACTTCGTGCCCACCCTATTTGGCTATTTTGTGAGTGAAGCCAAATATTCAACCAGCTCATGCACATTAGTTTCAGGGTTATCAGAGCCAGTCTTTTTGTTATCCTTCAAGAGTCGCTTTGCATACTTGATTGCATCGAACATTTTCTGCCCTGATAGCTTTGCGTAAATTCCTCCTATTCCCTTCTTATATCCATCCAGTGTTGCTTTATTGCGTAACTCGGAAATAGCTTGATCGCACGGTGAGCGTTTTTGTGCTGGGAAAGGGTGAGAGACGTAGTCGAAGTGAAGTAATAACCATATTTCAAAGCAAGGCGTAGAAGTGATGGCAAAGAATGGCTCACCGGATGTTTTTAATGCACTGATTTTATTGATAGTGGGTGAAAAACTTTCATGCCGATCACGGTCGAATACGCAATACACGCGGTCATATGGGTCACTCGACTTTTCTTGCTTATATTCCTGCATCGCATATTTCAAAACTGAGCTTGGGGCTGAGCCGCATTCTTTGCCACGAACGTCCACTGCACTTAGGCCAAAATCCTTCGCCATATCTTGAAAATAATACGCACTGCTTTTGCTGTCTTCGCAGACAATCAGTATGCGGAGTTGCCGCTGACGATTCTGTTTCTTGCGATTAAGTTGAAGAGCTTTCCGTTCACGCCCCTTGTGAAATAAATTATCCTTGCCCATAAAAATCCAACTTGCTTAAGAATGGGATCGCTCCATATCGACCATTAAGGTAACCCTTCTCGATGGCTTCATTTTCTCTAGGGCTAAAGTCTGCCAGTGAGTATAAGTGCGTGCTGTTTCCTTTGTCTTTCTCAACAAACCAGATTTGATCAGGCCGTAAAATTCGCTGGCTCAATAGCGTAGTGTCGTGCGTTGTAAATACAAGTTGCGCGCGTCCCTTGTGGGAGTTCAGTAGTCGAACCAGATGGTGAACAACCAGGGGGTGCAGACTGGTATCAATCTCATCTACAACTAACACATAATCGTTTTTCAATACATCAAGCCAAGGGCCCGCGAAATCGAACAGGCTAATCGTCCCTTTCGATTCGTCATCTTCGTCAAATTCAACCAAATCCCCAGTCTCGACATCCTTGTGCAGGAATTTTGCTTCGCGGTGGGTTCTACCAATTAAGTCCTTTAATAATTTATCTTTGGCTGCTGCTGACATATCAGAAGGCAAATCGTTTGTTGAAAACTCCCTCTTGTCAATAGCGATGTCATGAAAGGAAATGCCTGCGCTGCTCATGAATTCCAGAACGTGCTTTTTCTCTTCTGGGTTTTCACACATGCGTTGCGTAAACCCACTGCCAATATTATCCATCGCAGAAATAATTCTCAATCGTTTCTGAAACCAGTAAAGTACAGGACGCAATTGTTCATTGCCTTTTTGTACAGCAACCGACAGATATAGCGCATTACCGATAGTCAAAGAAGCGCGATCATTGTGTAATTTTTTCCCCCCTAGAAAAGAAGTGCTGAATTTATATACATCCTTTCGGGTGGCTGGATTGAATGCTCTTTCGAACCAGCGTTGCGGCTTACCAAGTGGATAGGCAATTAACCACTCGCTGGTAATACGCTCAGTATTTAATGAAAAACCATACTGGTAGCGAACACCTTCTTCAATGAAATGAATTTCAAATTCGGAATCCTGTTTGCGTGATTTTGCGCTTAGCCGGAAGGGCTGCACATCCTTGATTGCTTCGCCGACCTGAGCTTTTTGTGCCGAGGTATTTACCCACTTGCGCATAAATGAAAGTGCCCCCACAAGAGTGGTTTTCCCGGCAGCATTGGGGCCGTATACGACGGCTGACCGTAACAATCTAGGCAACCCGTCCTCGCTGACGCCCGCCTCAAATGCGTTGTTTTCCAAGCCACTTTTTTTAAGAGCTTTACTTGCGACCATGCTCAAAGTTTGAGGTGATCGAATGGATCGAAAATTGGTTACTGTGAATTCGATAAGCATGGCTTAATTTGTTGAAATTATGATTACAGGCTAATATTTACTCTTTTTATGCATAAATGCAAGTGAAATGTAATTTTTTGTGCATTCTATTAATGCTCCGCAAAGTGGGCACGAAGTATCTATGCAGTGGCATTGTTATTGGCACCCTGTGCGCCGCCGAGTAGCGCAGGCTGGCCAGGGGGTTTCGGCGATGTGCTCTGCGTAGCCATTCGACTAAGCTGGCAAACGACGCCAGCCAAGTCGCTGGTTATGTTTGAGTCCGCAGTGGGGCACGTTTTGCGTGCCCCGCCAGGGCGAGTTGCGCAGCCCCGTTTGCTTGCGGCTGATCGAGGGAACCCAGCAGGGGCGACAACACACTGCGCAGCAGTTTGTTGCGGCGTAGGCTAACCTTCAGGTTATGCCGAAGCCACAAACCGGGGGCGACTTCTTTTGGTTACTTTTCTTGGCAAGACAAGAAAAGTGACTAGCTGCCGGGCCACCCCCGGCGGTGTTGTTTTTTTGTCGTTCATGTTTCGATACGGCCTTCGGCCTACTCAACACGAACGGCTATAGCAGGGTGCGCGAGAATGACAAACTAACTTCGATAACTCGCATTAATCTTCACATAATCATACGAAAAATCGCATGTCCACAATGTCGCAGCAACCGCACCGCGATTCAGTACCACGCGTATCGTGATGTCGCTCTGCTGCATGATGCGCTGACCATCTTCCTCGCGATAGCTGGCCGCACGTCCGCCGTGCTCGGCGACTAGCACGTCGTCGAGATACAGCTTGAGCGCCGCCACATCCAGATCATCCACTCCGGCATAACCTATCGCGGCAAGGATGCGGCCCAAGTTGGGATCGGAGGCGAAGAACGCGGTCTTGACCAGTGGCGAGCGGGCGATGGCGTAGCCGATTTTTTTGCACTCGGTTTCGTTCTTGCCGCCTTCGACTTTAACGGTGATGAATTTGGTCGCGCCCTCGCCATCGCGCACGATGGCTTGCGCCAGCAGCGTGGCAACCTCGGTAATGGCTGTTTGCAATTGCGCAAAACCCGCGCCGTGCATATCGTTGATGGCGGGCGCGTCACTCATGCCGGTGGCGATCAGCATCAAGGCATCATTGGTAGAGGTGTCGCCATCCACAGTGATGCAATTGAACGAGGCATTGCTGGCGCGGGCAACCATCTGTTGCAACTGCGCATGCGCCACCGCCGCGTCGGTGGCGATGTAGCCGAGCATGGTGGCCATGTTGGGATGGATCATGCCGGAGCCTTTGGCGATGCCGGTGATGGTGACCGCCACACCATCGAGTATGATTTGTTTGGACACGGCCTTGGCCACGATGTCGGTGGTCATGATGGCGTGCGCGGCGTT
>JANPNS010000066.1:0-3590 GCA_031427575.1 Gallionellaceae bacterium | reverse complement strand
TGGGCTGTTACCGTGGCTTGCGTCACCGTCGTGGTTTGCCGGTGCGCGGCCAGCGCACCCGCACCAATGCCCGTACGCGCAAGGGGCCGCGCAAATCGGTTGCCGGCGCCAAGAAATAAGTTGCTGCTGTAATGATAATTTAACAGAGGATTTTAAGATATGGCTAAGACCAGCACGCGAGTGCGCAAGAAAGTTAAAAAGAACATTGCCGAAGGCATTGCCCATGTGCACGCTTCTTTTAACAACACCATTGTGACCATTACCGACCGCCAGGGCAATGCGCTGGCGTGGGCGACCAGCGGCAGCAATGGTTTTAAAGGCTCGCGCAAGAGCACACCGTTTGCTGCCCAGATTGCCGGGGAAACCGCGAGCAAGGCAGCGCAGGAATGCGGCGTAAAAAATCTGGAAGTGCGTATTAAAGGCCCCGGGCCGGGGCGCGAATCGGCGGTGCGTGCGTTGAATGCGGCGGGCTTCAAGATCACCAGCATTTCCGACATAACTCCGGTGCCGCATAACGGTTGCCGTCCGCCGAAAAAGCGTCGTATCTAATTTTTAGGAGAGTGGCTTGGCTAGAAATCTTGATCCAAAGTGCCGTCAGTGCCGCCGTGAAGGCGAGAAGCTGTTTCTGAAAGGCGAAAAGTGTTTTACCGATAAGTGTGCGGTAGAGCGTCGCGCCTATCCGCCCGGCCAGCATGGACAAAAGAAAAACACGCGCATGTCTGATTATGGTGGCCAGTTGCGTGAAAAGCAAAAAGTACGTCGTATTTTCGGCATGCTTGAGCGCCAGTTCCGCCTGACCTATCGCGCAGCTGAAGTGCAGCGCGGTATTACCGGTGAAAACCTGTTGCAGATACTTGAATCTCGCCTGGACAACGTGGCTTACCGCATGGGCTTTGGCGCATCGCGTTCCGAAGCGCGCCAGGTGGTGCGTCACAACGGCATTTTGGTGAACGGCAAACGCGTCAACATCCCGTCCTGTCAGGTGCGCCCCGGTGACGTGGTCGAGATCACCGACAAGGCCAAGGCGCAGTTACGCATAATATCGTCCTTGAAAGCGGCCGAGCAGCGCGGCTTCCCTGAATGGATCGAGGTCGATGCCAAGGCAATGAAAGGAACGTTCAAGGCCAAGCCGCAACGCTCCGAATTGCCGGCCACGATTAACGAGCATCTCATCGTTGAGTTGTATTCCAAGTAATCCACGCGGAGATTTAGGATATGCATAAGAGTGATTTTCTGAAACCCCGTATTATTGATGTGCAAAGAATTTCCGCCACACACGCCAAAGTGGTGATGGAGCCTTTTGAGCGCGGCTATGGCCACACCCTGGGCAACGCCCTGCGCCGTATCTTACTGTCCTCCATGCCGGGCTTTGCCCCGACCGAGGTCAAGATTGCCGGCGTGCTGCACGAGTATTCCTCAATCGACGGCGTGCAGGAAGATGTGGTGGAAATCCTGCTTAACCTGAAAGGTTTGGTGCTCAAGCTGCATAATTCCAGCGAGGCGGTGCTGACCCTGAAGAAATCGGGTGCGGGTGTGGTTACTGCGGGCGACATCACCGTCGATGCTGACACCGAAGTGGTCAACCCCGCACACATCATTGCCCACCTGACTGCGGGCGGCAAGCTGGATATGGAAATCAAGGTCGATCAAGGGCGCGGCTATGTTTCTGCGATTGCGCGTCAAGCGCCGGGAGAAAGTCGCGCGGTGGGACATATCGCTTTGGATGCCTCGTTCAGCCCAGTGCATCGCGTAAGTTATGCCGTGGAAAGCGCGCGTGTGGAACAGCGCACCGACCTGGATAAGTTAATCATGGACATTGAAACCAATGGTGCCATTGATCCTGAGGAAGCCATCCGTTATGCCGCACGCATTCTGGTGGAGCAGTTCTCGGTATTCGCCGCTTTGGAAGGCACGCCGGCGCCGGTTGAAAAGCCGCAAACACCCAAGGTTGACCCGATGTTGCTGCGCCCGGTGGACGATCTGGAGCTGACCCCGCGTTCTTCCAATTGTCTCAAGGCGCAAAGCATTCACTATGTCGGCGACTTGATTCAGTATACTGAAAACGACCTGCTGCGCACCCCTAACCTGGGCCGCAAGTCGCTCAACGAAATCAAGCAAGTGCTGGCCGAGCATGGTTTGTCGCTGGGCATGAAGCTGGAAAACTGGCCTGCGCCGGTTGAGAAGTAAGAGAGGATAATCATGCGCCACCGTTTAGGTTTAAGAAAACTCAATCGCACCAGCAGCCATCGCCTGGCCATGCTGCGCAACATGACCGTTTCCTTGTTGCGTCATGAAGCCATCAAGACCACTCTGCCCAAGGCCAAGGAACTGCGCCGCGTGGCAGAGCCTATCCTGACGCTGGGCAAGAACCCCAGCCTGGCCAATCGCCGTTTGGCGTTTGCCCGGCTGCGTGACCGCGAAATGGTGACCAAGCTGTTCGACGAACTCGGCCCGCGCTACGCCACCCGCAATGGCGGCTACTCACGTATCCTCAAGTTTGGTTTCCGCAAGGGCGACAATGCCCCGATGGCGCTGATCGAGTTGATGGATCGTCCGGTTGATTTGCAGCCTGTTGAGACGTCTGACGAATAAGCAGGGTAATCTCAACTAACAAAAAAGCCGGACTTGTCCGGCTTTTTTATTACGCATGAAAGACACCTGCCATTATCCCAGATTGTCCATTAGCCAAAATTACGTCATTCCGGCGAAGGACGGGAATCCAGTTGATTAACAAATTCCCACGTAAGTGGGACAAAACCTTGATTTTGTCCGCTTCGCGGCATGTTTTTTATTGCTGGATTCCGGCCTACGCCGGAACGACGGCTTAATGGATTATCTGGGATTACTCCACGCGAAACATCACGCAATCCTGCGTGCCGATCTCAGCATGATTCTTGTCAACTATTCTGATACAAATTCCGTGTTTGCCGGGAGCCAATGGATCCAGCGTGTGGCTGCCTTTTAATTGGCGCAGCACCACCGGTTTCTGATCGTCCACGTACAAATGCACATGATCCCCTTTAGGGCCCGGCGTTGCTTCATAACTGATTTCGATTTTCGAAGTCGGGCCAAATATGGTGCCGCCGACTGGTTTGGAAATGCTTATGGCCGCATCGGCGGCCAGTACCACCGGAACATAGAAGCTTAAAGCAAGCAATAGAGTTAGTGGGTTCAGTGCGCGCATCGTCAATCTCCATTAAGTGATAAATAAAGCCAAATATAACCGGCACGAACAATATAGCACGCTTGGAGCATATTGCTAAAGCGGGTGGGCGCGATCAATCTCGCCCCTACAGCTTTAATTAACTTGTGGGAAAATTTAGCGCAATACCTTTTTCAAATATTCGCCAGTCACACTGTCCGGGTTGGCTGCGATGTCCTTGGGCGAGCCTTGTGCGATGATGCGGCCGCCGCCTTCGCCGCCTTCCGGGCCGAGATCAATGACCCAGTCTGCGGTTTTGATTACATCCAGGTTGTGTTCTATCACCACCACGGTATTGCCCTGATCGCGTAATTTGTGGATGACCTTCAGCAATAATGCTATATCGTGGAAATGTAAACCAGTAGTGGGTTCGTCGAGAATATACAAG
>JANPNS010000065.1:0-7014 GCA_031427575.1 Gallionellaceae bacterium | reverse complement strand
CCTTTGCCAACAGCAGCCGGTCACGCAAATAGGTGAGGTAGGAGTGGATGCCCAATTCCCAGGTGTCGCGGAACGCCTTTATCATTTCCGGCTCTTGCGTGAGGTCTTCGTCCTTGCGGTCTTTCACGTCGCGCTTGTTGGTGAAGGGCTGGAAGTTGGAACCGTACTTGATGCCGTAGGGCGGGTCGATATAAATCATCTGCACCTGCCCGGCCATGCTCTCTTTTTGCAATAGCGAGTTCATCACCAGCAGGCTGTCGCCCGCAATCATCCGGTTGGCCCAGCCGCGTTCGTGGCGGTAAAAATCAATCGCATCGCGCAGAGGAACATTCTCAAACGGTGCGTCGAACAGGCCGGGTTGCTGCCATGCAGGGAGTTTTTGTTTGCCGTTTTTCTTGGCCGCGACCCTCTCCCCCAGCCCCTCTCCCGCCTGCGGGCGAGGGGAGTTGTTCATTTGTTTGCGCACCGCCGACAAAATACTGGCGGGATCAATGCGTTCGTGGACGTGCAGGGAAACGGTGTCAATGTCGAAGCTGGTACGCTCGGCCTTGCCGCTCCAGTTGAGATAAGGAGATTGCAGCCGCTTCAACTCGGCCAAGGCATCGCGCATGGTGGCCTGGTCGCCGCTCGCCAGCGCATCGTCAATCAGCTTTTCAATTTGCGCGCGCTGCACATCGAATTGCAGCGCAGGATCAAGGTGCGGATCGTATGCCCAAGTAGTCTTGGGCTGGGCGGGATCGGTTTCTGGATTGACCAGCCCGACATCGGGATTGTTCACCCGCTTGTTCGGATGACGGTAGCTGAGAATCTGTGCATCACTCCCTGATGCAGCTTTGGTTGTTGACTTCTTGCTTGCCATGCCGTGCTCCAGACTTAGTTGTGGCGGGCATTATATCCGCAGGTATGGACGAGAGTGCTCCAGAACGCAAACTGTGATATTTTTCAAAATTCTATTTTGTAATGGTTGGGCATCATACCAAGTATAGGTTCAATCGTTGTTTTCAGGTTCATCGCTAACATCCGGCAACGCCGCTGGATGCTCCAGATCGACGCGCTCGATTTTAGTGAAGCGGTCGGTAATTTTGCGGCTGCTGATTTGTACATCTTCCACGTCCTTGTTGGCCTGGCGGATATGTTCGGCCAGTTTTTTCATGCGTTCGTCAAAGCGGCCAAAGTCCTTGCTCAGTTTGCCCAGCTCGTCCTGAATAATATGCACCTGCTTGCGCGTTTCGACATCTTTCATTACCGCGCGCGCGGTATTCAAAACTGCCATCAAGGTAGTGGGCGACACCACCCACACCCGGCGCTGCATGGCATAGTCAATCACATCAGGATGGTGCGCGTGGATCTCGGCGAAGACGGCTTCGGCTGGCACAAACATCACCGCGCCATCCGACGTCACCCCGGGAATAATATATTTGCTGCTGATGTCGTCCACATGTTTCTTGATGTCTGCCTTGAACTGGCGTCGCGCCAGCGCCCTGTCCGTATCGGCCAAGCTGCTATCAAACATGCGGTGATAATTTTCCAGCGGAAATTTCGCGTCCACTGCCACCATTCCGGTAGGTTCTGGCAGTTTCAACACACAATCAGCGCGGCTACCATTGGCCAGGGTGTATTGGAACTCGTAGATGGAAGGCGAAAGAATGTTGCGTACCAGTCCTTCCAGTTGCACCTCGCCAAACGCGCCACGCGAGCGTTTGTCGCCCAGCAGCTCCTGCAAGCTGACCATGTTGATGGTGAGGCCATCGATTTTTTTCTGCGCCTCGTCTATCGTGGCCAGGCGCGACATGACGCTGACAAAAGTCTCGTTGGTTTTTTTGAAGCCCTCGTCCAGGCGTTCGCTTACCCTGCCGCTGATTTGCTCCAGCCGCCAGTCCACCGTTTTGACCAGCGCTTCCACACTGCCAGCCAGATGTTGCGTGGCATTGCGAAAGGAATCCTGTATCAATTTCTGGTCTTCACGCCCTAGCTCTGCCATGCGGTCACCCTGCTTGGTCAGGCCATCATGCAAATCCACCAGCATGGCACGATGCTGTTGCTCCAGCACCTGCGCGGCGTGCGCGGGCAGCTTGCGTTGCATAATCAGCAACACAATCACCAACACCAGCACGGCGACAGTTAACAGGATTTCCAGCATGGGTGCCCCGAAACGAAGAATAGTGCGCAGTATAAATCATTGCTGGCCAATTCCAATTCCTGATAGAAACGATCACTGCGTTGGCTTCGTCTTCGGCTCCTAGCCGTACTACATGTACTGTCTTCGTCGCCTCATCCGGGTGCCCGGCCAAAAGCTTTTCGGACTCGCCGCCTTGTGCTCCTTCCCATCAGAAATTGGAATAACAATTAGGGAGGCGCTGCATATTGAGCTTTACATAAACTATGACAGCAGATCACTTGCCACAAAGCACCCCCACCCTCTGTCTCTCCCCTCGAGGGAGAGGGAAGAAAACCATTTTTACGGGCAAAACAATGCGCCCAATGGAAGGATTATTCCATTAGGCACATTTTACTGTGATGTGAATCTCAGGTCTTCTTATCAGTCGGGCAGGTGCTCATACCGAATATTGCATAACCTGGGCAGAACCCTATTGCCCCGGTCAGCAAGAGCGGCAGGCCGAGCAGGCCGAACCACCTGTATGGGCCGTCACCGAACAGCAGTGAGAGCAGGGCAAGTCCTACGATGACACGTATTACACGGTCAACATTACCTTCGTTAATTTTCATACCGTCCTCCGTCTGTGTGAGTGAGCGGAAACACAGGGTAGCAGATTTGCAGATGCGTGTCCGCGTGCTGACTATGCCTTATTCCAATTTCTGATAGAAAGGAGCACAAGGCGGCAAGGATGAGGCGACGAAGACAGTACATTTAGTACGGCTAGGAGCCGAAGACGTAGCCAACGCAGTGATCGTTTCTATCAGAAATTGGAATCGGGACGCATTTGAGGGAACAGAATAACATCGCGTATGCTTGCGCTGTCAGTGAGCAACATGATTAATCTATCTATACCTATGCCTTCTCCGGCAGTCGGCGGCAAACCAAATTCCAGCGCACGAATGTAGTCGCTGTCCTTGAACATGGCCTCCTCATCGCCGGCATCGCGGGCCGATACCTGCGCGTCAAAGCGCGCTTCCTGATCTTCCGGGTCATTCAATTCGGAGAAGCCGTTGGCGATTTCGCGCCCGACCATGAACAGCTCGAAACGCTCGGTTATTTCCGGGCGGGTATCGCTGCGGCGCGCCAGCGGCGAAGCTTCGGCGGGGTAGTCAATGATGAAAGTGGGCTCGAACAATTGATGCTCGGTCAGCTCTTCAAACAGGGTGAGTTGCAACCCACCCACGCCATCCGTTGGCCTGTATCTAGCCTTGAGATCCTGTAATTCATTGATCAGAAAATCGCGGTCATTCAGCTGCGCTTCCGAAAATTGCGGATGGAATTTGCGGATGGCCTGAGTGATGGTCAGGCGGTGGAAAGGTTTGCCCAGGTCGAGTTCGCGCCCCTGATAATTGATCAGCGTGGTGCCCAGAACTTTCTGCGCCACTTCGCTCAACAGTTGCTCGGTGAAGTCCATCAGGTAACGATAATCGCGATAGGCCTCGTAAAATTCGATCATGGTAAATTCCGGGTTATGCCGCGTGGACAGTCCCTCGTTGCGGAAATTGCGGTTGATCTCGAACACCTTCTCAAAGCCGCCCACCACCAGCCGCTTCAGATACAGCTCAGGCGCGATGCGCAAATACAGTTGCATGTCGAGCGCGTTGTGGTGGGTAGTGAATGGTTTGGCCGCCGCGCCGCCGGGGATGGCATGCATCATCGGCGTTTCAACTTCAAGATAATCGTGGCGCATGAAGAATTCACGTATCGCCTGAATGACCTTGGAGCGGATGATGAAAGTATTGCGCGTAGCTTCATTGGTAATCAGGTCGACATGGCGCTGGCGATATTTCTGTTCCTGATCGGTCAGGCCGTGGAATTTCTCCGGCAAGGGGCGCAGCGCTTTGGTCAGCAGGCGCAGTTTGGCCACGCGCACGGAAAGCTCGCCGGTTTTGGTTTTGAACAGCACACCGCTGGCGCCGATGATATCGCCCATGTCAAAGTGCTTGAACGCGCTGTGGTCTACCTCGCCAGTATCGCCGTCGCTGATGTAGAGCTGGATGCGCCCGCTCATGTCCTGAATGGTCGCGAAGCTGGCCTTGCCCATCACGCGCTTGAGCATCAAACGTCCGGCCACGGCCACGCTGATCGCGGCGGCAGCCAGCTCCTCATTGCTCATTTCACCGTGCGCGGCATGCAGCTTGCCCGCCAGGTCTTTTCGCTCAAAATCATTCGGGAAAGCAACGCCATCCTTGCGCAGTGCAGCGAGCTTGGCGCGGCGCTCAGCGATGATTTTATTTTCGTCTTGTTGGGGTAGTGTTTGATCAGTCATGATATTTGAGTCAAATTGTTAGAGTTTGAAAAATTATTGGCCGAAATAGGCAACCTTCATTCCGAGAGATTGTGCGGCTTGCCGCAGCACGGCATCCGCCGTGGCGAGTTCATGCACAGCTAGGGAACGGGCAATGGCCAAGTGAAGCGCATCGAGGCTGCGTAACGGTATTTTCGCCATCTTGTCGATCAAGTGCAATGCCTCGGCAAAATGTGTGTCCCCGACCGGGTAAGTGACGAGGATGCCGTCCTGTATGTCGGTGCGAATCTCGTTCATGGCGGCCTTTTCTTGTTTTGGAGCAATCTGCTTGTTGCGACGTTTTCGAGCCAAGGCACAACGGATTTCTACCAGCCCCAAACGGCTGATTGAACATGGCGCGTGCTCAACAAAATAGGCATCAAACATTTCGCTGTTGGCTTCAGGAATGTAACGCTTGAGAAGCGCGCTGGTGTCAAGGTAAATCACAGTCAGTCCCGCGCGTCCCGGTCTTCCCGGATCAATGCCTCGCTTGGGATTTCCTGAAAAGGCATCGTGGCGCGAAAAGCTGCCAGCGAACGCACCTTCATTTTGGGTGCTACCGGCAAAATGCGCGCCACCGGTTCACCCCGGCAAACGACCAGCACTTCATCATTATCGGCAAACATTTGCTCCGGATGGCTCAAGCCTTCGCGGGCTTCACGGATGGTCAAGGTTTTCATGTATTCAGCCTCCTGTTGTGCATGTGTCACGTATTGTACACTTGTGACACAGAGATTGTCATGCTGCGTTTGAAGGCCGCAATGAACATAATCTGAGAAGTTTGTAATAGTAGTCAGGCTTTTGGTGTCTCCACCGCAGGCGACAATCCGGCAGCCTTGGCACGCTTTTTCAAGCGCTGGTCGAAGCTCAGGAAGGCGTTACAAAAATCGGTGCGTGCAAGGTGCAAAGCGTCGGCAAAATCCAGCCCCTTTTTATATCCATTCAAGGCGGCGAGCACGATGCCACGGTCTTCGATCTGGACATTCTCCAAACCGCACAGCGACTCAAATACACGCTGGATGTCTTTACGCGAGAGCGCGTAAAAGCCGCGCATCACCCACTCGAATTCTAGTATCACCGAGACAGGTACGAACACTGCGCTGGACAGGGCAGCGATTGCGGCAGGGCGTTGCCGCGCAGCTTCACGGTCATCTGCATCGTTGATGAAGAAGCGCGCAAGCACATTGGTATCCACTGCATTCATTCGGGTGCCCGGGCAAACGTTTATCGTCTTTTCTTGCGTAACAACGCGGCAGGATCGAAATCAGCGAGCTTGCGCGCTTTGCCTGTAGAGGGCGCGGTCACCATGCCCGCGCAAGCGGCGATGCTGGCCGTTTTGACCGGGTGTGCAACCACCAGCCGCACTCCGTCCGGCTCTTCGATAATCTCCATCTGCGTACCGGCCATCAAGCCGAGCCGCCGCCGGATGTCAGCGGGTAGAACTACTTGCCCCTTGGATGAAACGGTCATGGTTGCCATGTTAGCCTCGTTGAATTTATTGCTATACGCGCATTATAGCACAATGGCTTACTAGGTAAGACTTGATTGATCTCGGGCGTGGCTTGAATGTCCTGTCCAGTGCAATTTTAGGCTCCCAATGTGTGCAGAAACGCTTCTATCTGGCCAAATGGGATGCGTTCTTGCTCAAGGCGCAAAGCGATGCCGTCCGGTGATAACAGTGCGTTGAAGGTGGCTTGCTCAGAATCCGTCAAGAAGGCCGGGATTTCTATTAGTGGAGATGGTTCCGTGACACACAAGGTGCGGTTTTTTGTCAGGGTTGTGCTATCCATCAACATTGATTCAACATGTGGAAACTTTTCGCGCAAACGGGAAAGCATTTCAAAGCCGTGCGTGTCCAGATCGCCCCAGTAAATGATTCGTTTGTTTTTGAGCCAGCCTGCTTTGGCTAAATTGCCCACGCTGTAACCCAACATAAAAATGACCATGCTTCCGGGAAAAGCAGGGAAGGTCAGTCCGTTCACTTTATTTTCGGTGATGAACACGTATTCCAACGGCAGCTCCAAGCGGCAAAAATATTCCAGAGGCAGAGTGAGGTCGGTGAGCCCTGCCAGCGCAATCGAAGGGTCAAGCAGGCGGAAGCGGATCAGGTGTTGGTCGAAGCGCAGGCCGTAGCGTTGCTCAAACGACTTTGCTTCGCGTTCAATGGTGGATGGTGGTAGCAGGACGTCCAGCAAAACTGTCAGTTGAGTCTTGTGCTGCTCAATGAATTTGCTGTCGATGCCGGGCAGGTCAATTTGGCGGATAAAAATATCCGGTCGCGGGTGAGCGATGAACCAAGCGACAACGCTGAGCAACTTGTTCCACGCCTCAAGATTGTCCAACAGCCAGCGAGGCTTGTCGTGCAATACCTTGGCAAGCGCAGGATGGCGCTCAACGGTTTGCTGGGCCAGTTGTTTGAATTGTGTTGCTTCGCGCAACTTGCCGATGAAGCGCAAAAAATCCTGTTCTGTTTCAAAATAAATTCGGTTGGGCAAATGCTGTTCGCCCAATTGGCGATGGGCGACAGGCTCGAAATCAATCTGGTAGCCAAACCCCATTGTGGCTTTGG
>JANPNS010000064.1:0-7475 GCA_031427575.1 Gallionellaceae bacterium | reverse complement strand
AAGGAAGCGTAGAAATTAAGGGCACCCCTAAAAATCCAAACTCCGTCGCGATACTGCGTTGCTCAAGAAATTTTAACGCTTACATTCCTGTCCTGAGCTCAGTCGAAGGGTCAAATATATGCGGCGCGCTAAAATTTATTTCGCGCCTTGTCTCGCTTAGGATTTTGAATTTTTAGAAGCGCCCTTAAGCCCGATAAATCGGGCTCCTACTCCCTCGGTCTCGGTCGTTTGCCAACTTTGACTGGCACGACTACCTCACGCTGATTGCGCAACAGCTTGAGTATGGCCACCTTGCCTGGGGCTAAGTTGGAGATGGTTTCCAGCATGGCGCTTGAATCGACCAGCGGCTTGTTATCCACCATGGTGAGGATATCGCCTGGCCGCACGCCCGCTTTGTCTGCCGGGCTGCCGCGCACCACTTCCGAGATCAGCACGCCTTGCGTGTCGCCGAGTTTGAATGATTCCGCCAGTTCCGGCGTGAGTTCCTGCACCGCCACACCGACCCAGCCGCGCGTCACCGATCCGCTTTGGATGATCTGCTCCATGATTTTTTTGGCCGTGCTGACCGGAATGGCGAAGCCGATGCCGAGCGAGCCGCCATTGGGCGAATAGATGGCGCTGTTGATGCCGATCAGGTTGCCGTTGATATCCGCCAGCGCCCCGCCGGAGTTGCCGGGATTAATCGCCGCGTCGGTCTGGATGAAATTTTCGAAAGTATTCAATCCCAAGTGATTGCGTTTCAGTGCGCTGACGATGCCCATTGTGACCGTTTGTCCCACGCCGAACGGGTTGCCGATGGCCAGCACGATGTCGCCCACTTGCGCCTGATCGGAGTGGCCGAAGGTGATGGCCGGGATGGCGCCCGGCAAGTCGATTTTAATAACGGCCAGGTCGGTTTCCGGGTCGGAGCCGATGATGCGCCCCTTGGCCTTGCGCCCATCGGCCAGCGCCACTTCGATCTGGTCGGCCGCTTCCACCACGTGATGGTTGGTGAGAATGTAGCCGTCGGGGCTGACGATGACGCCAGAACCCAGGCTGGAACCGCGCTGTGGTATGTCGTCCAGTTCATCGCCAAAAAAGAAACGGAAGCGCGGATCCTCCATAAACGGATGCGTCGGGGTTCGTATTACGGTGCTGGTAAAGACATTCACCACGGCCGGCATGACTTTTTGTGCGGCAGCGCTGAAGCCGGCTAAGGGTATCTGGCGGCCACTGTCGCTCACGCTTTCATGCAAGGTCACTATCCCGCTGCGCGCGGCGGACGGCAGCAAGCCGGGCTTGAGAGTATTGATAATAAATAATCCAGCCAGGCCGACGGTGGTGGCTTGCGCGAACAAGAGCCAGAATTTACGCATGATATGATTTGCCTAAAGTTGCCAGGATGCTGTTAAATATTAAACCCGGATAATCCATTAGAGAGTTCGTGTAATTTATCTTGGTGTGTCGCCAAAACTTTCACCCCCACCCCAACCTTCCCCCTCAAGGGGGAGCCGGTTCCCTCCCCCTTGAGGGGGAAGGTTGGGGTGGGGTGAAAGCGTTGAAAGCACCCATCCTCGTTCTAATGGACAATCTGGGTTAAAGAGGGACTGCCATGTTGCTGAATGATTTACGCGATTATATCGCAAGCCTGCTGGACGTCAGTCATTTTCGCGATTACTGTCCCAATGGCCTGCAAGTGCAGGGCAGGGCGGAGGTGCGGCGCATAGCCAGCGGAGTTACGGCTTCGCAACGCTTGCTGGAAGCGGCCACGGCATGGGGCGCGGATGCCATTCTGGTGCACCACGGATATTTCTGGCGCAACGAGGATGCCGCACTCACCGGCATCAAAAAACAACGCATCGCACATTTGCTGCAGCACGACATCAGCCTGCTGGCCTACCACCTGCCGTTGGATGCGCATGCAGAACTGGGCAACAACGCGCAACTCGGCCAGCGTTTGGGTTTTAAGCAGCAAAGCCGGTTTGGCGAGCAGGACATTGCGTGCTACGGTGAGTTGGCTCAAGCACAAACATTGGCACAGTTGGGCAAAACAATTGCTGCTACATTGCAGCGTGCGCCGCTATTGATCGGGCAGGGCGACCACACCATCCGCCGCATCGCCTGGTGTACCGGCGCGGCACAGGGCTATTTCGAGGCGGCAGTGGCACTGGGTGTGGATGCTTTTCTAACCGGCGAAATTTCCGAACAGAACGTCCATGTTGCGCACGAAACAGGCGTCGCCTTCATTGCCGCCGGACATCACGCTACCGAGCGCTATGGTGTGCAGGCACTGGGGGAGCACCTGGTGATGCACTGTGGCGTGGAACATCGTTTTTTCGATATGGATAATCCCGTTTAAGCCAAGTATAAAATCAAAATTTCATCTACTTGAGATTTTCACGCAGCCGGTCGAGTGACATTTTTGTGCTGCGCGGTGCGTCACGCAAGGCCAAGTTAGCAGCATGCACAGCAGCAGCGTGCGTTACCAGCAGGCTGTGCAGCAACGCGGTGGCTTCATCCAGCAACGCGTCCGGCGTAGTGGCAAAGCGCAATAAAAAATCCCTGCGGCGCGGGTAATAAGGTGTCCACTGCCATGCCAGAAAATTTTCATTGTTCTTGAAGCCCGACGCCTGCAAAGTGTCGCGTAGTGCGCTGACCGCGCTGAGCCGGGTCAGCGCGGGTGCAGGAGCAGCACTCCACATTAAGCCGAAATAAATACGCAAGACGTTGCCCAGATATTGTTGTTCCAGCATGGGGCGCAGGTAGAGCGATTGCTTTTGCGCAGGTTGCAGATGCAGGCCAACCAGACAATCTGCTGCATTGCGGTCTTCGGTAGTGGCAACCTGCCACCCCGGCGCAGTGGCTGCGATACGCTCACACAAGGCTAGCCAGAATGCACGATTTAATTGCTGGCGCGTGGCGTCCACCTGTTCGGTGACGCTGAGTGCCAGCGGCAAATTCTCCGTCTGTGCGAAGAAATCCAGCACGGCTTGTTCTTCGTTCATATATTCCTTAAGTTGCTCACGAGCCTTGTTTTTTATTTTACAATATTTATAGGGCACCTCTAAAAATTCAAAATCCTAAGCGAGATTAAGGCGCGAATAAAAAATTACGACGCCGCATATGTATGATATGTAAGGAGTAATTTTTTATGAGCAACGCAGTATCGCGACGGAGTTTGGGTTTTTAGAGGTGCCCTCTAGCTAAGCTACATACTTCAGAATCGCATAGTAATGGACGGCACTCCCCGCGATGACAAAAAGGTGCCAAATGCCATGCCAGTGTTTGAATTTACTGTCGTACTGGTAGAAAATAATCCCGACCGTATAAATCACGCCACCCACTGCGACCCAGGCGAAACCGGCCCAACCCAACACCTGTATCAATGGCACGACTGCGACCAGAACAACCCATCCCATGAGGACATAAATTGCCAGTGACAGCATACGCGTCTTTTTGCCCAGCAAAAATTCTTGCAGCAAACCTGCTGCCGCCAGACCCCATACCACTCCAAACAGCGACCAACCCCATGCTCCGCGCAGACTGACCAGAGTGAACGGTGTGTAAGTGCCGGCGATCAACAGGTAAATGGCATGGTGATCTGCTGCGCGAAAGAAATCCTTGATCCTGCCGCGCGTGCCGTGATAGATCGTGGAAAATCCATACATCAGCACCAGTGTCGCGCTGTAAATGGAAAAGCTGATGATCTTCCATATATCTCCGCTCAGCACGCCCAGCACGATCAGTACCACCGCGCCCGTCAGGGCAAGCACTGTTCCCGCCAGATGGCTGTAGGTGTTAAATTTTTCTCCGTAATCCACAGATGCTCCATTTATGCAGCAAAACTGGCCTGAACCGAAATAATTCCTGTGCATTAAACAGGGATAAAACTATATAAGCAAATGCTGTAATTTTATGCCTGGTAAGGATTTTTTTTGATCAAGTAGGCATGCTTTGGCTGCCGGTGTTGACTTTATTTTTCAAACTGGACATTATGCGTTCGCGTTGTCGCGCCTATTCCCTCGCGGATTGGTTCGCACTACAATCAGAAATAAAAAAATTAAGCGATCTTACCGCGTTTTAAATTATCCGTTGCGATTGCTGTAATGTATGTCGGCGCAGTTCGGTCGGCAGTCTAAATTGTTTGTTGGGGGAGCCACTTACGATGTACCGTTTTTTATGTTTCTCGGTTTTTTTTGTTGGGTTGCTTGGAGCAGCCAGCAGCTACGCCAACGATGCAACGCAAGCGCTTGCCACCGCTGACGATTTGGGTCCTCAGGTCAGTCAGCCCATTGAGTTTCCTCATGACCGGCACGCCGGAGATGCCGCCCAAGGTGGCATGCAGATCAACTGCATGTATTGCCACACTTACGCGCGGCGCAGCATCGTGGCGGGCATTCCGCCGTTGCAGAAATGCATAGGTTGCCACCAGAGCATAGATTCGGTGCGGGAAACGCCGCGCATCAAAAAATTGTTTGAATACTGGGAAGGCAGCGCGGATGGCAAGATCGCTCCCAAGACGCCGGTGCCATGGAAGAAGGTGCATGACCTGCCCGATTTCGTTAGTTTCAATCATGAGCGGCACATCCAGCGTTTTTACTTTCAGCAAGGCAAGCCAGTGCAAGAGGTTTGCGGCTATTGTCATGGTGACGTCAAGACCATGACCGTCGCGCGCCGCAGCAAGTCGCTGTCCATGGGGTGGTGTGTGAGTTGCCATGAGAAGGATCATCTGGTGGATGCATCATCCACCAAGACCACGCATGGCCCGAACGATTGCTGGCAGTGTCACAAGTGATGTGCTCGTTCCGACAGACAAAGATTTCCAAGAGGGTTCAGCAATGATTGACAACAATTTTAATCGGCGAGATTTTCTGAAGGTGCTGGGCTGGGGTGGTGCTGCGGTGACCCTAAGCGCGTGCGGCAATACCTCGGTTGAGGATGGCAGAGAGCTTGTCACTTCCTATAGTGAACCAGCGGACTATGTCATACCCGGTATAGGCGTGTATTTCAATTCCACCTGCGCCCAGTGCGATGCCGGTTGCAGCATCATGGGTCGGGTGCGCGAAGGTCGTGTGCTGAAGCTGGAAGGTAATCCTGAATCGGCCATTAACCGTGGCAAGCTGTGCGGTTTGGGGCAGGCCGGTGTGCAACACCATTACAACCCTGATCGTATCCGTGAACCGCTGTTGCGCAAAGATAAGCAGGGCGAGACCATCACCTGGGATAAAGCACTGGAATTGATCAACACAAAACTCGATGGTGTGTCGGGTGAGCAAATTGCTTTTGTGACCGGCACCGTGAGCGGCCACGTCGGCGTGTTGCTGAAGAATTATCTGGCAGCGTTGGGTTCCACCAATCACTATGCTTACGATGCGGTTTCTCCCTCGGTCGCGCGTGCGGCTAACAAAAAGGCCTATGGCGTAGAAATGCCACGCCTGCGTCTGGATAAAGCCAGAGTGATCGTTTCTTTCGGCGCGGATTTCCTCGGCGCGTGGGTGTCGCCGGTACATTTCTCGCAGCAATATGCGCAGTTCCGCAAAGACACCAATGGCGGGCGCGGGGTGCTGGTGCAGATCGAATCCAAGATGACTCTGACTGGTGCGAATGCCGATCGCTGGTTGGCCATTCGTCCCGGCACCGAGGGTATTTTCGCGTTGGGTTTGATTAACGCGCTGGGTGCTGTGGGACTAAAAGTTTCATCCGATGCCGCTGCTGCTGCCAAGAGTTACACGGTAGAGCGCGTCAGTGCAGACACCGGCATCTCCGCCGAGCAAATCACCAAGCTGGCAGCCTTGCTCAAAGTGCGCACACCCAGCCTGGTTATCGCCGGTAGCGCCGCTGAAGGTTATGCCCACGGCTCACAAAATGCCGCTGCGATTGCGCTGCTGAATCAAGTGCTGGGCAATGTCGGTAAGACCGTGGAAGCGCCGTCTGCCGTGCCATTCCCGCAAGTCGCGCCGACAGTGGGCAATCGTTATGCGCTGCAAGCATTGAACGAGGGCATGGCGCAAGACAAGTTCAAAGTGTTATTTAACTACGGCGTCAATCCGGTGTTTACTGCACCCGCTTCGATGAAGCTGTCAGAAAATCTAGCTAAAGTGCCATTCAAAGTGGTGTTCGCGCATTACATGGATGAAACTGCATTGCAGGCTGACCTAGTGTTGCCGCTGGATTCCGCGCTGGAAGATTGGGCGACTGTTGTGCCGGAATATGTGGCCGATGGCGCGCAACTGAACATTCAGCAACC
The DNA here is from genome assembly GCA_031427575.1 of Gallionellaceae bacterium. Taxonomy (GTDB): domain Bacteria; phylum Pseudomonadota; class Gammaproteobacteria; order Burkholderiales; family Gallionellaceae; genus Nitrotoga. Next base: position 1,249 of record JANPNS010000064.1, on the reverse strand, counting down.
ACTGATGGAAAAACTCTATCCCGGCACACGCGGCATGGGCGATATTCTGCTGGGCTTGCTCAAGCAACGCCGCCCGGAAGAATACAAGTATGAGGATTTTTATGCCTATATGCGCAACGCGCTGGTGCAGAACAAGGCTGCGCTGGGTGGTGCGGGTGCGGACGATGATACTTTCTGGACATCAACCCTGAGCAATGGCTTGGTCAAACTGCCCGTTGCTCAGGGCAAACTTTCCAGCAAAGCATCTGCTGCCGGTTTGGTGTTGCCCGCTCCGGCGGCAGAAGATAGCGCCTATCCGCTGCACTTGATCCCGGCGGTCAGCGCCAGTATGCGCGATGGCCGCCACGCCAACCAGCCGTGGTTGCAGGAATCGCCCGATCCCTTGACCACCATCGTGTGGGATAGCTGGGTCGAGATAAATCCCCGTACCGCCGCCAAATTGGGCATCGTCGAAGGCGACATCGTCGAAGTGACCTCCCGCAGCGGCTCGGTCAAGGCGCAAGCGTATCTGTTCCCCGGCATCCACCCGAACGCGATTTCCATTCCGCTGGGTTATGGCCACGAGGCGATGGGGCGCTACGCCAAAGATGTCGGCGTCAATGCCTTCAAAATTCTCGATACCGTGCTGGACAAGGAAACCGGCGAGCTGGCCATGCACGAGACACGGGTCAAAGTCAGCAAAACCGGGCAGCGCGTGATTATCGTCAAGGATGAAGGCGCGGCGGGCGGCAAGCAGATGGGCAAGAAAATAGCTGTGCGCGTGTCGTCTGACAAAATTGATCTTTCGGGGGAGGTTTAAAAAATGTCCATTGGTAATTTGCTGGAAAACTGGTCGCAATTCCGCCATGCACATCCGGTCGGGGATCAGCCGCATCAGGAATACAAATGGGCGATGTCCATAGACCTGGATGCCTGCACCGGCTGCAATGCCTGTAGCGTGGCCTGTTATGCCGAAAACAATCTGCCTGTAGTAGGCAAGGAAAAATATGCGCACGGGCACTCGATGCACTGGATACGCATGGAGCGTTACTGGGATGAAGATGGCCGCGAATTCCCCGACCAGGGCGTGCAATTCCTGCCGATGATGTGTCAGCAATGCGAAGCCGCGCCCTGCGAAACCGTGTGCCCGGTCGGCGCCACCAACCATACGGCGGATGGCCTGAATTCGCAGGTTTACAACCGTTGCGTCGGTTCGCGTTACTGCGAGGCCAACTGCCCGTACAAAGTGCGTTATTTCAACTGGTACGAT
>JANPNS010000063.1:0-1760 GCA_031427575.1 Gallionellaceae bacterium | reverse complement strand
GGGCGCCTCTAAAAATTCAAAATCCTAAGCGAGACAAGGCGCGAGCAAAAAATTGCGACGCCGCATATATATGATATGTAAGGAGTAATTTTTTGTGAGCAACGCAGTATCGCGACGGAGTTTGGATTTTTAGAGGTGCCCCATTGTCATTATTCGCATAGCCAACGCGACACTCACGAAAGCCGTTGTCCAGAAATAGCGACAACCATCCCGCCCAGTAAAATTTTCTGGGTAATGTTTGTCATGCCGCAATCCTCGAAGTAGCCGCGCAAAACATCCGCATCCATTTTTCGCGCCAGGCGATGCCAGATTGCAAATGCGGCGCCGGACAGCCCGGTCAGCTTTTCCGCTTCTCGATAACGCCCCGCATCAGCATCCGAAAACTTCTGATTGGGTACCAAGATGGAAACTGTCCCGCCCGGTCGGCAGACGCGCCCCATCTGGGCGATAACGGCGCGGGGCGACTCCACCACATTGATCAGTGACGCGGCCAGCACGACATCGAAGTATTGATCGGGGAAGGGTAGCTGTGCTGCATCGGCCTGCTTGAATTGCACTGAGCTTGGTATTTGTCGCGCCTTTGCCAACATCTGCGCAGATCGATCCACCGCGCTGACCTGAAAATTTCGTTGCGCGAGCGAACGGGAAAAATCGCCACCAGCGCAACCCACCTCCAACACTTTTGCATCGGGTGTCAGTATCGGCGCAACCCATTGCTCCAGCATGTCCCGATACCAGGGCATGCCGAACAATCGGCTAAATAAAGCCGGTGGTGATTTCATCAGCCATAAGAGTTGCAGGTAAGCAATGATTTTTTTCATGCGCGGGCTGCGTTTGTAGCGGGCTTCCAAAAGGCAAACAGCAAACCTATCCAGACAGCGTTAAACATGGGGAATGCGGAAAACGACAAGGATACGACACCCGTTGCTGTGTAAAACGCCCCCACAGCAAGATCAATCAACTGTATGTATGCCATCAAACGAATCCACAATATGTGTTGTACTGGATTGCCGCTAATGACCCATAGCCCGATGCCATAAACCAGAAAACGCGAGGCAAGCATACCGAATGGATAAAGCAAATCCGCTGCGGGTGGGCTGTGTCCCATTTTCAACAGCAGCATATTGGGCAACAGCAGGTAGGCTCAGGGCGAACGGTAGGTAAAAAAATTATGGTCGTTTCTATCTGGAAATGGAATAAGACTATCTGGGCTCAATTCTATGTCTGATGGCTTTCCAGTTCTTCCCAGCGCGTCATCAGTTGCAGCAACTCATCTTCAATTTCGGTGGCACGGATCTGTAATTTTTTTGCCTGCTTGGGATCGTCACGATACATTTTTCCCGCCGCCAGGATGGCACCGATTTCAGCCTGTTCGCGCTCCAGCACCTGAATGGCGGGCGGGATTTGCCCCAGTTCCTGCGCATCCTTGAAGCTCAGTTTGTTTTTGGTTTTAGGTTTGGATGAAACAACTTGTGTGGGCTTGGCCTGAGTTGGCTTATCCTGTATGGGCTGGCGCACCGTTGTTTGCTGCGCAGCCTGATGCTTTTTCACGCGCACCCAGTCCTCATAACCGCCGACATATTCCATCAGCTTGCCATCACCTTCAAAGGCAATAACTTGTGTCACCACGTTGTCCAGAAATGCACGGTCATGGCTGACCAGAAATAACGTGCCATCGTACTCAGCCAATAGCGCTTCCAGTAGTTCCAGCGTTTCAATGTCGAGGTCGTTAGTTGGCTCGTCCAGCACCAGCACATTGG